>JALZIO010000115.1 GCA_030860245.1 Actinomycetota bacterium
GTTGGATCTGCTATATCGGGCTGATGCACGCCGACGGCGGCCGCCTCATCTGCAAAAAGGACGCGCTCGCCGCCCGAGTCGTGGATGGATGCCAAACCTCCCGGACCGGCGCGCCGCCCGGCCACCAATAACTCGAGCGTGTCGGCCATCTCGGCGAAGGAACGGACGCGCACAACACCATAGGCATCGAACAGTGCGTCATGGGCTTCGTCGGCGCCTGCCAACGCTCCCGAGTGTGCGGTCACGAGATCGTGCGAGCGTGGCGTTCTTCCCACCTTGAGCACGATCACCGGCACATCGAGATTTGCAGCCCGTTCCAGGCCAGCTCGAAACTTCGGTGGGTCGTTGACGGTCTCGATGAACATTGCAACGGCTTTGGTGCTGGGTTGCTCCAGTGCGTACTCGAAGTAGTCGGCCGTGGTTGTGACTAGCTCCTGGCCCGACGACACCACGAGGTTGAACCGGAGCGGCCGGTTGTTGTAGAGCATCGCCGCAAAGGCTGATCCCGAATGGGTGATGAAAGTGATGGCACCCGGAGCAAGATCGGACGGCATGCCGTAGCCGCACAACCTGAGATTGCCGACAAGGTTGAGGAACCCCATGCAGTTGCCTCCACACACGGCCATGTCCGCAGAGCCGGCGATCGCCGCTACACGATCGACAAGAGAAGCCTGCCCCTCGGGCGTGGACTCGAAGAGACTGGCGAAGATGAGCGCCGAGCGGCAGCCGCGCTCCGCTGCGGCTCTCAGTTGTTCTTCGACCAGAGGATTGGGAACGGCCAGAACGACCAGGTCCGCCGCCCGGGGCAGGTCCGAGATCGACGGCACGCAGACCAATCCCTGAACCTCGCTGTAGCGGGGATTGACCGGCCAGACATCGCCCTCGAATCGGCCGGCGGCGAGCTGGCTCATCAACTGTGAACCGAACGAGTCCTGTCGTTGACTTGCGCCCACCACGGCCACGGACTGAGCCTCGAGCAAGGCATGGATGGAAGAGTGCGCCGGCGCAGACACCGGCGCCCCAAGGGAGCTCATCTGAAGCGGCGAAGTGACGGCTTCTTTGAGTCCTTGATGGCAGCCCGAGCCGCCTGCAGGCCCGGGATACCGCATACTCCGCCGCCCGCATGGGTGGCCGAGCTGCATTGGTAGAGCCCCTTGAGAGGAGTGCGGTAGTCCGCATAACCGGGAGCGGGGCGCATATGGAACAGCTGCTCGAGGGCCAGCTCACCGTGAAAGATGTTGCCGCCGACGAGGCCCCACTCCTGCTCCATCTCGTGAGGGCCGATCACCTGACGGTGAATGATCGAGCTCTTGAAGTTGGGTGCAAGCTCCGTATAGCAATCGATCACACGATCCGCATAATCCTCGAGCTCTTTGGTGTGGGGCTCTTTCGACCATTCGTGGGGAACCCATTGGGTGAACAACGAGACGATGTGGGTTCCTTCGGGACACAGCGTCTTATCGAAGAACGATGGGATGACACCGTCGGAGAAGGGCATCGACGCGGCGCGCCCTGATTTTGCATCCTGAAAGGCGCGCTCGATGTAATCGATGGAGTGAGCGAGCTCGATCGCGCCGCCGTGGACCATCGGATCGGCACCCGGGTCGGCGATGAAGTCGGGAAGCTCGGAAACGGCAAGATTGATCTTCACGACCCCGCTGCGGGAGTTCCACCGCTTTATGTCCCGGACGAAAGCGTCCGGGAGCTGCTGCTCTTCGATCAAGCGAAGGAACGTTGTTTGAGGATGAGTCCCGGCGACCACCACTTCGGAATAGATCTCCTCGCCGCCCGCGAGCACGACACCGACGGAGCGGCCCCCGCGAACCAGTATCCGTTCGACCGGAGCGCCGGTGCGAACCGTTGCCCCGAAGCTTTCGGCCGATCTCCGCAATGCATCCGAGACGGCGCCCATCCCGCCTTCCGGAAAGCCCCAACTTCCGAGCCGGCCGTCGCCAACGTCGCCTATCGAGTGGTGCGCCATCACGTAGGCAGTTCCGGGCTCGTCTGGTCCAGCCCACGTCCCGATGACACCGTTGATCGCCTGCACTCCCTTAACCTGCGGCGACTCGAACCAATCGTCGAGGAGATCGGAGATGCTCATGGTGAACAAACGGGTCGCGTCCCCCACCTTCCTCGAGTCGAGGCCCCGCAAACGCCAGGCGAACTTGAGCTGATCGATCAGATCGTCCGGCCGGTGTGAGCCCACATTTGGAGGAACCTCCATCAGAAGCGGCCCGAGAACAGCGGCGAGGTCCTCCAGCCATGCGCGCCACTTGGGCCAAGCGGCCGCGTCCTTCTTGGAGAACTTTGCGATTTGATCGATATCGTGCTGAGAGGAGTCTTCATGCAGGCTGAGCGATCTCCCGTCGGGAAAGGCCACGTAGAAGGACTCCATTGGATACACCTTGTAACCGTGTCGTTCGAGCTCGAGGTCTCTCAAAATGGTGGGAGGCATCAGGCTCATTACATACGACAGGGTCGTGACCTTGAAGTCCGGGCCCCAGGGCATGTCGGTCGAAGCCGCTCCCCCCGTCTTGTCACGACCTTCGAGCACGATCGGCTTGAGTCCGGACTTGGCGAGGTATGCGGCCGCGGTGAGGCCATTATGACCTCCGCCGATCACAACCGCGTCGCAGGTGCCCACGTTCGATTCCCCCTTGCTTATGTCAGAGC
>JALZIO010000119.1 GCA_030860245.1 Actinomycetota bacterium
GCGCTCCTATCGCCTGCCTCCGCTGGAGCTCTTAGCCAAAGGGGACGAGCGCGAGGTATCGGGGCGCTCGATCCAGGAAACCACCCGGGTGCTCGAGGCCACCCTCGAGGAGTTCAAGGTCGACGCGGCGGTCACGGGGCACACCGCAGGCCCGACCGTTACTCGCTTCGAGGTCGAGCTCGGCCCCGGTGTCAAGGTGAACAGCGTGTTGAGTCTGTCCAATGAGATGAAGTACGCACTCGCCTCGGGCGAGCTGCGCTTTCAGGCGCCGATACCCGGGCGCTCCGCCATCGGTATCGAGGTCCCCAATCGCAGTCGGAGATTGGTGACGGCAGGTGACATCCTCCGCTCCCCTCTGGGCCGGCAGAACAAGCATCCCTTGGCGACAGCCCTCGGCGCCGACGTCTCGGGCGAGGCCGTGCTGGCGAACTTGAGCGATATGCCGCACCTGCTCATCGCCGGCGCCACAAACTCGGGCAAGTCATCGTGCATCAACACCATGATCTCGACGGTGTTGATGAGGGCGCGACCGGATCAGGTGCGCATGATCCTGATCGATCCCAAGCGGGTCGAGCTCAATCACTTCGCGGGCGTGCCGCACCTGCTCACCCCGGTGGTAACCGTGCCAAAGAAAGCTGCGGCAGCGTTGAGCTGGGTGGTTCGGGAGATGGAGACGCGCTACGAGACCTTGGCGCACTCGGCAATGAGGAATCTCGACTTCTACAACGAAGCGGTCGGCCGGGGCGCCATCGTGCGGCGCAGTGACGATGATCCGTTGCCTCAGAAGCTCCCCTACATCCTCGTCGTCGTGGACGAGCTATCCGATCTCATGATGGTTGCCCCTCGGGACGTCGAGAGCGCCATCTGTCGGATCGCTCAGATGGCCCGGGCCGTGGGGATACATCTGGTGGTCGCGACCCAGCGCCCGTCGGTCAATGTCGTCACCGGAGTGATCAAGGCCAACATCCCTTCTCGGCTGGCCTTCAGCGTCGCCTCCCAGCAGGACTCCAGGGTCATCCTCGATCAGGGGGGGGCGGACAAGCTGATCGGACACGGCGACATGTTGTTCCTGCACGCCAATTCGTCCAAACCGCGGCGAATCCAGGGGGCCTGGGTGACCGAGAAGGAGATCGCGGCGATCGTCGCCCACATTCGCAGACAGGCTCAACCGCAATATATGGAGGGGATTACCGCCGACGAATCCGGCGACAACCTGGGGGCGGGGGGCGGAACCGGCGACGATGAGCTGCTCCAGGAGGCACTCGAGCTGGTCGTGCGCTCGGGTCTCGGGTCGACGTCGATGTTGCAGCGAAAGCTCCAGGTTGGCTTCGCACGCGCCGGAAGGATCATGGATCTGTTGGAGCAACGGGGTGTGGTCGGACCGTCGCTGGGATCCAAGCCCCGGGACGTGCTGATGACCCCGGAGGAGCTCGAGACCAGCGCCCGCAGGGTCTTCCCCCCCTGAATGAATGGCCCCCTTCGAGCGGCGGTATGGGGGTTTCCGAACGACCTTTTCTCCTCCCACCTGTGTCTTTGCGTTCAAGTGAGCGCGGGTCCGGTCGAAGGAATAGGGCAGTGCATCACTGGAAAGCTGAGTGCGTCGGTGCGGCCTTGTCGTCTGTTGTTTACCCGGGAAGTCGGAGCCTATAATGACTGTACGTAACAGGGCCACCACTCAAAGTAGTGGAGATGTGGCGAGAACGGACGGCGGGATCGTGAGCCAGAAGTCGAGTTTGGGCGCTTATCTTTCAGCGGCGCGCCTGCACAGGGGTGTCTCCATCGAAACCGCCGCCGACCAGACCAAGATCCGCGCCGACTATCTCGCACGGATGGAGGCCGACGACTTCGGCTTCCTCGCGCCCGCCTACGTACGAGGGTTTCTCAAGAGCTACGCGCGGTTTCTTTCCGTGGTACCCGATCCGCTGCTGGAGGAGTTCGACCGGACTGTACGGGCGAGCACCGTCGGGGCGGAGCAGATTCTGGCCGCAACCAGGTCATCGGGAAAGTCGTCCCGGCCGGCCGGTCCCTCCAGGCGACGGGCGCCGTCATCGGGCTCGGCGTACAGGGAGCGGCGCGCCGGCAACTGGACGTTGGCCGCCGTTCTCGCAGCAGCGTCGTTGGCGGCGCTCAGCTTGCTCGGACTCTTGACCGGCGATGGTCCGGTGAACCGGGAGCAGGCGGATGGCCCCCGACGGGCGGCGGCAACCGAGACAAAGGCGGAGCGCGCTCCCTCGGACAAGTCTCGGCCGAAGCGGAAGAAGGACACGAAGGAGATGGGTGGCAGACTTGTCGTGGCCGATGGGATTAGTCTTACGATCGTCGCGTCCAGGGACAGGTGCTGGGTAGACGTCACCTCCGACGGCGTGAACGTGCTGACCGAAGAGCTCGCTTTGGGCGAAAAGAGGACGGTTTCCGCACGCGAGAACATGGATATCGTGTTGGGCAATGCTCAGGGGGTCGAGCTGATCGTGAACGGACGCAACATAGGGTCCCCCGGCGGGACCGTGGTACCCCTGACGCTGCCCGACGACCTCAAGAGCCTTCTCTAGGGTGGACCACTAGCCGGATGGCGCGCGTCGCCATCGTCACCCTCGGTTGCCCCAAGAACGCGGTCGACTCGGAGGGTCTTGCCGGCCTCCTGAGCATCCGGGGGCACGAGGTCACCTCCGACACCGCGACGGCCGAGGTCGTGGTCGTCAACACCTGCGGTTTCATCGAGCCGGCGCGCCGGGAGACGGTCGAGGAGGTGCTCGACCTCGCCGATCTCAAGGATACCTCCGGGCTTGCGGGGCTCGTGCTTGCGGGTTGCCTCGTCGCTCGTTCGGCCTCGGAGCTCGCGGAGGTTCTGCCCGAGGGCGACGCGTTTGTGGACTTCGCCGC
>JALZIO010000147.1 GCA_030860245.1 Actinomycetota bacterium
CGACGGGCGGGCCAACGCCTCGAAGCCCAGGATCCTGCCGGCTCCTAGATCCCAAATCGGCTGAAAGACCACGCCGATGTTGCCTTCTTGGAGCAGAGTGCGGACGGCGCGCACCTTTGCGGGGGAAACGATCGCCGGATCGTCCATGTCACCGAATGAGACTGCGATGTTGCGGCCACGGCGTTTGGCCTCGTAAAGCGCTGCATCGCTGCGTTCATTCAGAGTGTCATCCGAAGTACCCGGCTCGAACTGGGCCACCCCGGCGCTGAGCGTGATCTCGGGATTCGTGCGAGCCACAGTCGCGCGGGCGCGGTTGGCGGCTAATAGTGCTCCGCTTACCTCCGTGTGAGGCAGAAGAATGGCGTACTCGTCGCCGCCAAGCCGGTATGCGCGGTCCGACGAGCGCCGACTCCGAAGCGCCCGAGCCACGCCCACCAGGACATCGTCCCCGTACTGATGCCCGAAGCGATCGTTGGTCTGCTTGAAGTCATCGACATCCACGAGCACCAGTGACAGGGGTTCCCCGGAGCTCTCTGCCAACCTGCAGGCGCGCCTGATCTCCTCCTGGAAGGCCCGGTGATTCCCAAGCTGGGTGAGTGGATCGCGCTCCGATTCGGCTACCGCTTCCTTGTGGCGCTTGCTGAGTGAGCGACCGCCGGTGGCGTAGAAGAGGGGTATCCCAAGCAGCAGACCGAACAGGGTCGTGGTCGCGACGCGGATGCGCAAATGCTCGCGCTGCGGGCCGAGGAGAAGATCGGTCTGGTGGACGTCTAATGCGAGCTCCTCGCCTGAAAGCTGAACCGGCACGATGTATTCGAAAGGACTGGCCCCAGCGACTGCGGCGTCCTGTTGCGGGCCACCGTAAGGTTCTCCTGTGTCGATGACCTGGGTGACATTCGGGGTCGCCTCGAATTCGCCGAGATCCCTATCTTCATTTGCGGCGATGACGCTCCCTTGTCGGTTGACCAAAACCACTTCAACCACACCCGGTCGGTTGGCGATTGCGTCGATAACCTCGCCGACTTCGCCCAGGGAAGTCTCCCCGCGCCCGGGGTCCTTGAAGCTCTCCTCGATCAAGTCAGCATCGGCGGCGTGGTCCCTCAGTGATTCGGCAACCAGGCTCGCTTGGATGTCACGGCTGGAAAGACCGTAGTGAATGGCGCTCATGCCGGCAAGTGTCAGGAGGAGGCTCGCCAACAGACGCGGCCCAAAGCCGGACCCGGTGAGCCTGCGGTCCGAGCTCCGTCGTTGACCTGTGCGCCGTCCACCGGCCGCCGTTACGCGGCCGCCGGCGGACAGCGCCGGAGCCGTAAATTCACTTTGCAGCGAAGTCTCTTTGGCTCGCGCCGCAGGTCTGCCGGGGATCTCCATCTACTGGATATCGACACGAGCTTTTGACGACTTGAGACAGCGCGCCCTTCAAAGCACGGCGTCGGCTGCCGGTTTGTTCGCACAGCGAACGTACGACCGGGCAATGAAGAAGTCGCACATAGGAAAAGCTGTAGGTTGCAGGGGTAGGAGTTGACCCTACGACCTCCGGGGTTAGGAGCCGCATTTAGTGGGGTTCGGACTGGTCCGAATCCCTCCCTGCTGGTGCGCTTCCGCAGATCAACGCTTTCCGAAGAAGGTTCAGCATCGCGATTGATCCGACCCGTTTCGAGTTCGTCGTTAGCAAGCGCTGGCTCGCCCGAACATCGGTTGCAGCAGGGCTCAATCTCCCGTGCTACGCAAAACAGTGGGAAGGCACTCTCACCCTTGGGGCGGTGACCCGGGGCAGCGGACGCGAGGCTGTCCTGCCGCACCGCCGCCGGCGATCGTTTGCGCGGCTCACGGCATGAGCAGCATTGCTTTTAGGAGCTGACCGTTTGCACGGTCGATACGCTCAGTCGCGGCCCATCCAGGTGCCCACGCAGGCGCCTCGTTGCCCTCGGCGTCGGCCAGCACCCACCACGCCGGCGCGTTCCGGTCGGTCACCAGGTGGCCGCCGCCGGCGATCACCGCCGCGACGCGCGCCTCGGCATGGTCGTGCGGCACGGAGATGTCGACGTGGATGCGATTGCGGTGCGGGCGCGGCGCGTCCATCTGCTGAAACCAGAACGACGGCCCATGGCCGTGGGGGTCGACCAGGTCCTCGGACCCCTTCTCCCGGTATCCGAGCAGGGCGCGCCAGAACGGCTGCACCTCGGGGCCGACGAGCGCGTCGATCGAGACCTGGACCTTCTGTACCGCGCTCGGGTCGGCGGGGACGTCCAGATCGCGCGCCGCTGCAGAGATCCGCCGGGCCAGCGTGACGTCGCTCTCGCTCAGCCCGCCGTTGTCGCGCGTCACCAGACGCACCGTCACGCCCTCGTACCGCAGGTCGACTTCGGGGTGATGGTTCGCGGCGTCGGCCAGCCTGCCGATCGCCTCCACCAGTGCGACGCCCTCCGAGAACGACCCGGTACGAAAGTGCGCGCACGCCCCTTCAAAAATCACCCGCCAGTCCTCGACGCCGACGGCCTCGTGGAACTGCCCCGGCGTGATCTGCTCGGTCATGCCCTCACCGTTCGCTGGGGGTATGCGCACGGCTACGCCGGTGATGGAAGGCGGCCATCAGCCCGGCGGGTCCTCCCCGGTGAGCCCGTCCACCGACTCCCGGATGAGGTCGGCATGGCCCACGTGCCGCGCGTACTCCTCGATCAGGTCGATCAAGATGCGCCGCAGGCTGGGTGCCCGACCGTCGGGCCAGGTGTACCGGGCCAGCTGCTCCAGGCCGCCGTCGGCCAGCGCCTCGGTTACCGCGGAGCGGGACCGGGTCACGGCGTCCTGCCAGAGGGTCAGGAGCTCCTCGGGGGCGTCCTCGGCGGCCGAGCGCCAGTCCCAGTCGGGGTCGGCATCCCAGTCCACCGTGTTCCACGGGGCACCGGGGTCTCGCCCGAGCAGCTTCCAGATGAAATAGTCGGCCTCGACGAAGGCCAGGTGCTTGAGCAGCCCGCCCAGGGTGATCGAGGAGGGGGCGAGCGTCGCCCTTAGGCCGGTCGCGTCAAGTCCCCCGCACTTCCACGCCAGGGTCGCGCGCTGGCGCTCGAGGGAGCCCAGGAGCGTGGCGGTCTCGTCGCCCGCGACGGGGGGTTCCGGGCGACCTTGCTCGTTCAGGTAAGCCATGGACGGTGAGTCTACCGGCGGGGACGCCGCCCGGTCCAAAGGGTCGGCCCGGTGCGGCCGGGGATTGGAGCCGACGGCATTCTTCGGCCCTCTGTGTCTCAGTGGACCATAAGCGGACGAGACGGTGGTCCAGGGTTCTGTCGGAGGCGCGGACGGTCGTTTTCCTCGTCGAGCGAATTACCAGTCACCCAGGAGGCCCTCGGACGGGGGCCTTTGTGGTTGCAGGGGTAGGATTTGAACCTACGACCTCCGGGTTATGAGACACATCATCTGATCGGTTTCGCGAGTTTCGCGAGTCGAAAAAAGGGAACGTGCTTGGTTTGGTTCCCTCCTGCCCTGCCAACAAACATCCGGCCCGGGGAAGCTCGCCGGGCCCTGGGGACCCAACAGCCCGCCTCGGCAGCGCAGCCCGTCAGCGCGACCTAGACCGGATCATGCCGCATGGTTTCCAGAAAAACCCAACAGTGCTACCCTACAAGCAGGGGACTTGTCCTCGAAAAGGCAAACCCGTCGTGAGG
>JALZIO010000325.1 GCA_030860245.1 Actinomycetota bacterium
CCCCAAGGCCGAACCAACCAGATAGCTGACTGCGATGTGCTCGATCGAGGTCGAGCCGCCAAACGCACTGAGGGATGCAGCCAGAGTCAGAATGTAGGCAAGAGTTGTGCCGGCAGAGCCTCCGAAGAGGGCAGCAGCCCTAGCCGGCCGCCGCAGTAAGGGAACGAACTCGCGCAGTCCGGTCATCACAGGAGCAACCAGCCGCCGGCGTCCCCAGGGAAAGCCCACCACGATTGATATGGCCAGTACCAGGGCGATCACGGTGATGAGCAACGGCCAGCCGCGCGGCAAGCTCGGCGCGCCCAAGGTCTTTAACCCGAGTGCGACGGCCGAGATCGTCAGCAGCGTCATGTGAACCATGAAGCCGGCCACCGAGCTCGCGCTGACCGCCGTCACCGCAGCTGTGCGCGACACACCGGTGCGTTCAAGATAGCGCTCGTTCAAACCAACACCTCCGAGGCCGGCCGGTGCGATGCGCGATGTGAACGATGCAGCAACCTGCACCAAGACGGTTCGAACAAACACGAGCGGCTGCGAAACCGCCCCCGTCAGACTCAGGGCGGCCATGACGTAGGTTGCCGAAGAGCCCAGCACTCCGAGCAGCAACCAGTCGATCTGAGCGTTCCGAACCGCACGCAGTGTTTGGCCCAGTTCGCCAACCTGCGGCAGTAGCAAGTGGATAGCGAAAGCGGCGCCGAGAAGTCCCAGCCACACACGAGGGCGCACAAAGATGCGCTCGACCTTGTCGACGGGAGGTACCTGGGCACCTGCCAGAGTCGCCACTTCGGCTTTGATCTCGTTGAGTAAACCCTTGTGTTTCCTGGCTTGGGCGCGAGTCACCGTCGACAGTGCAAACGGCTGGAGAATGCCGGCGGCCTGCACGAGCTCGTCAACGTTGATAGCCCGGGCCGCGGCGGCTACCGCCCTCTTGGCGCCGACTTGAGAAGCCGTTGCTGCGAGAAGCTCGGCGTCATCGATCGCCAAACGCCTCATCGAGGCCGACCCCTCCGAAAACCCGAAGTCGATCAACCATGGCTGCCGGTCCGAATCGACCATCCAATTGGCAAGGCGCATATCGCGATGCGCTATACGATGACTGTGCAAGAGTGCTACCTGCAGCCAGATGCGACGCAGCAATCCGTCGTCGAAATCGTCAGGGGCGAGGTCATCGAGTCCTTTGGCCGGGACCAGCTCTTGCGCCAGGATCGCGGAGTGATCCGCAGTCTCTGCAGCGACCACCATCGGTGGAACACGACCACCAGCTCTTTCGGCCAGGAGGGACACATAGCCTTCGTGTTCCACGGCGCGCTTGGGCGTGGTGAACGGCGACTCGTCTTCGACCGTGCGGAACACAAGATAGCGATAGAGCTTGAACAGCAGGTCGGCGTCTCGCTGCTCGCGGCTCACAACCTTGACGAAAGCGCGTGTGCCGTCGTGCAGGTCGGCAATAAAAGGTGTCGAACCGCGTGCGTCCGCGCTTAAAGGCTGGACCGCCACGGCTTGGACTCCTGCGGCGTCGAGCGCAGAGCGAACCCCTTCCACCGTCGGCCGATTGCCGGGCGCGCCCCGCACCAGATGGATGACGGCTCCTATGAGCCATCCGAGGGCGGCTCCTCCGATGACATCGATAGGAAGATGAGCGCCGACGTACATCCGCGCCACAGCGATCAGCCCCACGAGTGTCCATAAAGCACGCCGCATAGATCGGGGAAAGTAGGGAGCCGCAACCGTGACCAACGCCGCTGCTACTGCGACATGCCCCGAGGGAAAGCCGAGCCCAGCCTGCTCGGCGCCGCGGATCACGACATTCTCGAATACCCCAGCGGGACGCTGACGCGCCACAAGGAGCTTCAGTCCCTTGGCTATCAGGTACGCGAATCCGCCACCGATGGCGAGATCCAGGGCGAGGCGCATTTTTCGCGCAGCGAGCGCCAAGAGGACGACGCCGCAGGCCGCCATGAGAGTTCCGGCCTGTTGCAAGATCACAAGCGGCACCGTGAAAAGTGACGGCAATCTGTTGACCAGGTGGAAAATTTCGTGCTCGTAGGCGCCGACCCGCCCTCCTCTGGCTATGAGGCAGGCAACTCCCAACGTCACCGCAGCCAGGAAGACGCGCACGAAATCGCCCGGATGCCGGTCAAGCCCTCCACGCTCGGTGGCCTCTCGGACCGCGAGACGCGCTTGTTTTCTTCGGGCCTTGCCGCTTACTTCGGTTGCCACCTCACCCCCGCATGTCTGCTATTGCCTCGTCGCGCAGTACACACCGAGAGCGCCCCGGCGCGCCTAGGCACTGGTCCCATTCCTATACCAGACAACGGCGCCGCCAATGAGCACCTGACTCAACCTCAATCAACGTCCATCGACTGCGGCGGTGGCGGAGTGAGCTTGGCGAGCTCGACAAGGGTGGCCTCGATCGCGAGGCTGGGATTTGCATTGCGCGCAAGCGCCCCAGGCGTGACCGCGCAACGGCGGATTGCAGCAACCAGCGACCTGTCGTCGGGTTCCGGGGCCGCCGCCCACCGCACCATCTCGGGCGTCAAATCGAGGTTGGCGATTGCTTCGGGTGCGCTCCGGCGCGCCGCCAGCACGTCCCGGTACCAGGAGGCGATCGTCCAGAGAGCCTCATTCAGGACATCGTTCTCGAGGCGCCGCAGCTCACGCTTATGACGTTTGGCCAGCGATGTGCGCGCCGATGCGGTACCGCGGCCCTCGCCCAGCGCGGCCGCGAGATCGACCACTTCCTGCTTTTGACCCTCGCTGCGTTTTTTGACCGCCCTGGCTGCTTCGGTAACGATCTCGGCCGCAGCATCGAGAGCATCGAGCGAAGAGGTCAATCGTGCCGGGACCCCTGCGAACGCGCGGTGCCGGCTCTGCGCCTCTGGTTCGAGCGCAAACGACCTCGCTCGATTGATGTCCCCGTCCGCGATGCGGGCGGCCAGCCGTGCTGCAGACGCCTCCGCGCCTTCCGCCTCGAGGATCCCTTGTATCGCCTCGCAGGCAACGCGCTGGAAGTGCACCACCCGGCAGCGGGAGCGCACGGTTTCGAGAAGCTCGTCCTCCTGATCGGACACGAGGAGGATAATTGTGTCCTCCGGCGGCTCCTCGAGCGTCTTTAGAAGCGCGTTCTGAGCCGAGGGGTGCATGCGCTCGGCCTCCTCGATCACGAAGACCTTGCGCCGGCCCTCGAACGGCGAACGCGCCGCTTCCGGGATCACACCCGTGCGGATCGTCTCGACCGAGATCACCTGTCCTTCCGGAGCGATCTGGTGAAGGTCGGGATGGCGGCCTTTGATGATCCTGGTGCAGGTGAAGCACACGCCGCATCCGACGCCCGGCAGCTCGGGGCAGTTGAAGGCCGCCGCCATCGCCAGTGCGGTGGCTCGTTTTCCCGATCCGGTTGGGCCGAGCAGCAGCCACGCATGCGGGACATTGAGGGAGGAGGGGATATGGGGTGACCCGGACAGGTGCAAGACATCCCACACCGTGGTTTCGGACGACGTGCTGCTCCGGATCTCCGGGATCATCGCGGCAGCGGCGATGTTCGCCCCGCAGGCGGTGCGGCGACCGGGGCAGGCGCCAGCCCGTCGCTGGTTCGCTGCTCGTACACCGCCACGACCTCAGCATGCACCTCCGACTTCGACCGTGCCGCATCCAGAACGACAAAGCGACCAGGAAAGTCCCGCGCCAGTTGGACGTAGGCGGCCCCGACGCGGTCGTGGAAACCATCCCCTTCTCCTTCGATGCGGTCGTAGTCTTCCGAGACCCGTCGGAGGCCGGCACCGGCGTCCATCTGCATATAGAGAACGAGGTCCGGCAGCAGCCCGCCGGTTGCCCACTCGTTGAGCCGATAGATCTGGTCGAGCCCCAAGCCGCGGGCCACCCCCTGGTAGGCAAGCGAGGAGTCCACAAAACGATCTGAGACGACGATCTTCCCGGCCTCCAACGCAGGCTTGATGATCTCCGCCACATGCTGGGCGCGATCCGCGGTGTAGAGCAGCGCCTCGGTCCGGGCATCCATCTCCAGCAGCTCGGGATCCAGGACGACATCCCGGATTCGGCGGCCGACCCTCGTGCTGCCGGGCTCGAACGTAGTGACGACATCCTCGCCCCGGGCGCGCAACCAGGCGACGAACGCCTCCATCTGAGTCGTTTTCCCGGCGCCCTCCCCGCCCTCGAACACCACGAGATAGCCCTTCGGATGCTCGGGGACCGGCTGCTCGGCGGCGCGCCGCTCCCAGATCGCCCGCATCGACAGGATTCCGCCGCCGAAGGCGAGGACGCCCGCCAACCACAGGGTTGTACGGCTACCCGGAAGGTCCAACACCCGCGTTCCGAAGTCGATCTCGTGGTCGCCGATGGCCGCCGCCGCGAACGGAAACAACCCGAGGCCGATGAGCAGGCCAACCCGCATGAGCGTATAGACCGCGCTGAAGGTCCGGCCTCTGAGCTGGTCGTCGACCGCCTCTTGTATCAAGGTGTAGCCGGTTGAGTAGCCGACCCCCCCGAAAAAGCCGAGGGTGGCAGCCACGGGCAGCGCCTGGTCGAGGCTGCCCAGCCCACCGAGAACTATGAGGCCGAGTGCGGCGAGAAGTATGGCGGACGAGAAGAGGACGTCCTTGCGGACGATGCGGCCCAGACCCGCTGCCGCAAGAAGTCCGGTGATCATGCCGGTGCCGAAGAACCCGGTGAAGAAAGCAAAGCCTCTCTGGCCCGCACCGAGCGCCTGCTCCACGAAAGCAACGCCCAAGGAGAATACTCCGCCGGCCGCAGTGAAGGTAAAGGTGATCCCGATCAGCCACGGCCGCACCTGCTTGTGAGTGCGCAGGAACCTGAAACCTTCGATGAGGTCTTGCTTTGCACCACTCAGGTCGAGCGGTTCAGATGAGCGCTTATTGAGGGGGATGGCCAGCGTGGAGATCATGACCGCAGAGAACACAAAGGTGAGGGAGTCGACCCACAACGCAAGAGCTTCCTCGCTCCCTTGCAGGCCGGCGAGCACCGGCACCCTGGCGGTCAGCCACATGCCGATTGTGTTGAGGGAAGCAAAAACCCCCGCAGCGAGCGGCCACGGACCGTACACGGCCATGAGCGTGAGCGAGTTCGCATGCGGGAGATTGCCGGGCGCGACGAAGTGAGGAAGCGACGCATCCTTCGCCGGCCCCCAGATGAGCGTTAGACTCTCGAGAATCACCGACACGATGAGCAGATAGACGAGCGCCTCGACAAAGGGCAATGAAAAGATGAGGGCGGCTCGCACGACGTCCGCGATGACCATGGTGCGTTTTCGGTTCCAGCGGTCCGCGATGACGCCGGCGACGGGGCCTATTATGAACCCCGGAAGCACCCGCGCCGTCATGACGGCGCCTACACCAGCGTAGCCCCCCAGTCGTTGGGCAAAGATGGCTATCGCAATGACCCCAATCCAGTCGCCAAGGCTGGAGATGGTCTGCGCCAGAAAGAACCGCAGGAAGTTGCCGTTCTTGAGCAGTGTCAGGTAGCCGAGTTGCTCCTCGGAGCCGAGGATACGGAGGTCCGGGCGCTGTGGTGCTGGTTGGATATGGGCCTCCTAGTCCGACGCGTCCCCCACATAGTAAAGAAACAGGGGGACGTGGGGGCGGAGGGGTCGATTGACCGGGGCCCCTGCGCGCGGGGACCAAGATTCATCGCAGGACGGGTGACGTGCGGGCGAGCCTAGCCTTTTGCCGGCGCCGGCTTGGCGGTTCGCCTTCGTGACGTCTTGGACGCCGATTTCCCCGTTGTCTTCTTTCTAGGGGTTTTTTTGATGTGCTTGCACTCCGGATAGTTGGAGCATCCCGTGAAGGGCCCGAAGCGGCCGCGTTTTTCGACCAGCGGGGAGCCGCAGTCGGGACAGCTCTCGCCGGTCTCCTTGGGGGGCTCCTTCTTGATGTGCTTGCAGTCCGGGTAGCGGGAGCACCCGATGAAAGGGCCGTAGCGCCCGGTTCTTACGACGAGCTCGGCGCCGCAATCGGGGCACGGTTCCCCGGTGCCCTCCGGGTCGGGCAGGGGATTTCCCTCCTCGTCGAGCTGCTGAGACCATTTGCAGTCGTCGGGCCATCCGGTGCACGACAGAAACCACAGCCCATGCTTGCCGAATTTCTTGACGACGGGACGGCCGCACTCCGGACATTCCTGCTCGGTGGGACGCTCTGGCCGCGTCATCTTGTCCTTCTGTTCCTCGAGACGCGCCTCGAAGGACTCGAAGAACTCTCGCACGACCGGAACCATTTGCTTGGCGCCCTCGGCGATGTGGTCGAGGTCCTCCTCCATTCGGGCGGTGAAGTCGACATCGACCACCTCCGAGAAGTGTGCCTCGAGCAGCTCGCAGACAACTTCTCCGCGAGCCGTCGGGAAAAGGCGCCGGCTCTCGCTGCGCACATACTCCCGATCATTGAGCACCTTCACGGTGGCTGCATAGGTCGATGGGCGACCGATGCCGACGCGTTCCATCTCGCGCACCAGGGTTGCCTCAGTAAATCGCGGAGGCGGCTGGGTGAAGTGCTGAGCTGAGTCGAGCGACGTGAGCTCGAGCAGGTCGCCTTCGATCACGTCGGGCAAAGTCCCCACGATCTCGTCGGGATCGTCGTCGCCCCGCTCGAGATAGACGCGCATGAAGCCGTCGAACTTGACCACCTGACCCGTTGCTCTGAAGGGCACGCCATTCGACTCTATGTCGACCGTGGTCGCATCGTAGATAGCATCCGCCATCTGACACGAGACCGTGCGCTGCCAGATCATCTCGTAGAGAGTGCGCTGCTCTTCACTCAGTGCTCGCGGCATGTCGGCCGGCGCCTTTGCGACCACGGCGGGACGGATGGCCTCATGGGCTTCCTGCGCCCCTTTGGTCTTGGCCGTGAATTCCCGAGGTTGGTGATAGCCGGCGCCGAACTTCTCCCCCACCAGCGAGCCGATTTCGGCCCGGGCGTCAGCCGACAGATTGGTGGAATCCGTTCGCATGTAGGTGATATGCCCGGCCTCGTACAAGCTTTGCGCCAGCTTCATGCTCTTCCAGGTGGGCCAACCCAGCTTGCTGGAGGCCGCTTGTTGGAGTGTGGATGTCTTGAAGGGAGCCGGAGGCTTGCGCGTCCGTTCATTCTTCTTGACCCGGACGACCGACCACGGCCCCGGGCGGGCTCTATCCCCAAGGTCGGTGGCCGCGGCCCCGTTTCCGAGCGAGTACTTCTCCTTCTCTCCCACCGGGTGAACCGCCTGCAGTGTTGCGTCTTGGCCGGTGACAAGCGTCGCCGTGAGGTCCCAGTACTCGACCGGATTGAAGGCGCGAATTGCGCGCTCCCGCTCGACCACGAGGTGCAGAGCGGCACTCTGCACGCGTCCCGCCGACAGGTTCGGTCCGACGGTGCGCCATAGAAGAGGTGACAATTTGTAGCCGACGATGCGATCCACGGCGCGGCGAGCCTGCTGGGCATCGACGAGGTCCATGTCGAGTGCGCGCGGGGAAGCAAAGGCGCTTGTAACCGCTTTCTTGGTGATCTCGTTGAATGCCACCCTGCGGGTGTTCTCGGGCTTCAAGCGGACCAGCTGGGCGACATGCCAGGCGATCGCCTCGCCCTCCCGATCGGGATCGGGGGCCAGCCAGACAGTATCGGCCTTCTTGGCTGCCGCCCGAATGGCCGCGACGGCCTTCTTGGCCGAGGCGCGGCCTATCGCCTCATACGAGAGCTTGACCCCGCCGTTGACCTCGACGGCGAAGCTGGATTTGGGCAGGTCTCTGACATGACCCATGGAGGCAAGGACCTGGTAGTCCTTGCCCATGTACTTCTCGACGGTCTTCGCCTTCGCAGGCGACTCCACAACCACTAGATTCTTAGCCATACGTATCCCTGATCCTCAGCCACCTGTCTCCCCGGCGTCGGCACTCCGCCTCCGAGCGCCGTTCCACCTCTGCCCATATCCACCCGTCCAACGCCTCCTACCTCCACGTTGTTCCCTGGCCGGTCTCCGGTTGCCGGTTGCCGCCATTGTCGTCCGCCCCCGCCGGGACCTTGAGGCACGGCGGCCAAGTCACCGAACCCGGCTGAGGCAACTAGGGCACATCTCCGGCTAGCATCGGACGCCACATGGAAGCTCTGACCCGGTTCATGGCCGACCTCATTGAAAGCTACGGCTACACAGCAACCTTCCTGCTGATGCTCGCGGAATCTGCCTGTATACCCTTTCCCAGCGAGGTAACCATGGTCGTGGCCGGTTTCTACGCCGCTTCGGGTCAACTCGATTTCTTCTGGGTCGGCGCCGCCGGGGTGCTGGGCAACCTCGTCGGCTCGTGGCTCGCCTATGCGCTTGGGCGGACCACCGGCCGCACACTGCTCGACCGCTATGGGAAATATATCCTTATCCGAGGCCACGACATCGACCGGGCGGAGATGTGGTGGGACAAGTACGGCGAGGTGGCCACCTTCGCCAGCCGCCTCCTTCCCGTGATACGGACCTTCATCTCTCTTCCCGCGGGCATTGCCCGCATGCCGTTCGGGAAATTCACGCTCTACACCTTTCTGGGGTGCATCCCCTGGACCTACGCACTCGCCTATCTGGGGGTCGTCGTCCAGGGCAACTACCACAAGGTCATGGCCTACTTCGACGTTCCCACCGTGATAATCGCCGTCGTGCTGGTCGGGGGGGCCTGCATGTGGTTTCTGCGCCGAAGAAGGGCGGGCCGCGTAAACCACCACTGAGGTGCGGTCTTGCGCCGGCCCGGGCGCCCCGCCGCTAGACGAGATCCATCTCGAGGGCGACAGACTGCAGCCCCGAGATCGAAACGTCGATGAAGTCGTCCACCGTCAGGCCGATGGAGGATTCCACGTTGCGGATCTCCTCACGCTCGACTCCCGGGGCAAAGGATTTCTCTTTGAGCTTCTTCTTGACCGACTTAACCGACATCCCGGCCGTCTTGTCCGGCCGTACCAAGGCGGCTGCCACGAGCAGTCCGGCCACCGCATCGGCGTGCACAATCGCTGTAGACATTAGATCTGTCCGGTTCTGCTCGAAGCGGTGCCCAAGAATGGCGTTCAGCACCTCCTCGTCCGTGAACCCTTCATCCCGCAGCCACTCCACCGTCTGAAGTCCATGCCGCTCGAGATCTTCTTGGGTCCGGTCGTAGTCGAGGTCGTGCCACAGACCCACGAGGCCCCAGCGATCTGGGTCCGCCCCTAGGCGGTCTGCCAAGGCCCTCATTACTCCTTCGACGGATATCAGATGCCTGACGGTTATGTCTTTTTCGGTGTACTTGTCAACCAGAGCACGGGCCTCGGGGCGCTCCACGCCGCTACTCCTCTCCGGTCAGCGCCAGACGGAGGTCGTGCTCGGCCTCCAGCGCGGCCACAGCAAGAACCTCGTCTCCGGCCTCGAGTCCGGTTTCGTCGCGGGGAGTGATGACATGGCGATCTCTGACCACCGCAACCAGAGTGCAGTCGGGTGGGATCGTCAGGTCCTGGACCGTCCTGCCGGTGGCCGGAGACCCGTCGGCGAGCCTGGTCTCGAAGAGAGCTATCTTTCCCTGCTCGAATTTGAGAAGACGAACGAGGTCCCCTACCGAAACCGCCTCTTCCACCAGGGAGGTCAGGAGGTGCGGCGTGCTCACCGACAGGTCAACCCCCCACGACTCTGTAAACATCCACTCGTTATCCGGATGGTTCACACGGGCAACGACCCTGGGAACCGCGAACTCCTGCTTGGCGAGCAGTGAGATCACGAGGTTGTCCTCGTCGTCGCCCGTTGCGGCTATGACGAAATCACAACTGGACAAGACCGCCTCGTCGAGGGTGTGGAGCTCGCAGGCGTCGCCCGCCACCCAGTTGAAGCCATATTCGGCCGACAGGGCTTCGATCAACTCCTTGTTCTGCTCGATGACCACAACATCGTGTCCCCTGAACATGAGATCTTTGGCGACGAAGCGCCCCACCACGCCCGCCCCCGCCACTGCGATCCGAATGGGGGTCGCAGTCATCCCTCCGACCTCGCTCGTTCGAGATCCCGAATGAGCTCTGAAGCCACATTGCGGTCGGTCGAGATATGGAGGATGTCACCCTCTTGGATCGTGAACTCCTTGTCGGGCACCCGCGGGACGCCGAAACGGCTGACCGCTATGACTCTCCTGACACCATCGGCCTCGAGGCTCAGGGCAGGCTGGCCGACCTCACTTGGAGGGGCCGGCAAGGCCATCACGACGACTTCCCCGTTGCCGAAGGTGTGCTCGACCGGCGCCTCGTCCGGCAGCAAAGATCTGAGCGCCTGGTCCGTCGTCCATCGGACCGTTGCAACGGTCTCGATACCGAGCCGCTGATAGACCTGAGCGCGCCGAGGGTCGTAGATGCGAGCCACCACCTTCTCGATCCGGTAGTGCTCCTTAGCGACGCGGGCGGACACGATGTTGGAGTTGTCTCCGCTCGTGACCGCCGCAAAGGCAGAGGCGTCTTCGATACCGGCCTCCTCCAGCGCGCCCTGGTCGAAGACGAAGCCCACGACCCGCTTGCCGGAAAAGCTCGCATGCAACTTCTCGAACGCCTTGGGGTTCTTGTCGACGACAGCGACTGAGTTCCCGAGACGGTCGAGGTTACCAGCCAGAGCGGAGCCAACCCTTCCACAGCCGGCGATCACGACATGCATTTCCATCTGCTCCCTTAGACTGGGCGAGTGTCCGGCCGATACTCCCATACTTCC
>JALZIO010000250.1 GCA_030860245.1 Actinomycetota bacterium
ACGGCGAACGCTACGCGCTTCATCTCGTTCCCACCGGCGTCCTCTATGGACATTGCACGCCGGTGATCGGTCCTGGGGTCGTGGTCAACCCCGAGGTCTTGATCGAAGAGATGGACATGCTCGAGGAGCGCAGCGTCGACACCTCCAAGTTGCTCCTTTCTGGCAATGCCCATCTCATAATGCCGTACCACCTCGAATTGGACCGGGTGACCGAGCGCCGGCTTGGCCGCAACAGGCTCGGGACGACAAAACGCGGGATCGGTCCTGCCTATGCCGACAAGGCTGCTCGTATCGGCTTGCGGGTGCAGGACCTGCTGTTCCCGAAGATCTTTGCAGCCAAGCTCGATGTGGCGCTCAAGGAGAAAAACCTTCTGCTGACGCGCATCTACGGTCGACTGCCGCTGGACCGCGACGAGATCCAAGAGCAGTGCAGAGGTTATGCCGAGCGTCTCGAATCTCACATCGTCGATACGACGCTGTTCTTGCACGGTGCACTCGACCGCGGAGACACCGTGCTGTTCGAAGGCGCCCAGGCGACGATGTTGGATCTGGATCACGGAACCTATCCCTTCGTGACTTCCTCTAATCCGATTGCGGGAGGAGCGTGTGCCGGGGCTGGAGTTGGGCCGCGCGACATCGGACGCATCATCGGAGTCTCGAAGGCTTACTGCACGCGTGTCGGTTCCGGGCCTTTCCCCTCGGAGGCCGACCCCACGGAGGGCGAGATTTTGGTCGAGCTGGGCGCCGAGTACGGGACTACGACGGGACGCAAACGCCGTTGTGGATGGTTCGATGCCGTAGCGGCGCGTTATGCCGCCCGGCTGAACACACTGACCGAGCTCGTAGTGACCAAGCTCGACGTCCTGTCTCAGTTTGCCTCTCTGAAGATGTGCGTCGCCTACGAGTTCGAGGGCCGGCGTTACGACAAACTGCCGCCCAACCAGACGATCCTCAACAAGTGCCGCCCGATATACCAAGAGCTCGCCGGGTGGCAGGAAGACATCAGTGACGCGCAGACAAAGAGCGATCTCCCCGGGAAAGCGATCGCCTATCTCGAAACGATCGAGGAGCTCGTTCAGACTCCCGTCAGCTCGGTCTCGGTGGGGGCGGCACGCGAACAACTGGTGGACATGAGCGCATGAGAACCCTGCTCTTGGGTTCCGGCGGACGTGAGAGCGCGCTGGCCTGGGCACTCGCGCGTTCGAGTGCTGTCTCCGAGCTCATCGCCGCTCCTGGGAACCCCGGAGTGGGAGGATTCGCCGCGCTGGCGGATGTCGAGCTCGAAAGCCCTTCGTCGGTGCAGGCACTGGCCGAGCATGTAAACCCGGAGCTGGTCGTCATTGGCCCCGAGGCGCCGCTGGTTGCCGGTGCGGCGGATCTGCTACGCGCCCGGGGCCTGCAGGTGTTCGGACCGGATGCAAAAGCAGCGCTCATCGAAGGATCGAAGAGCTTCGCGAAGCGAGTGATGGCCGAGGCCGGAATAGCGACAGGCAAGGCGCGCGCCTTTTCGACCATGGGTGATGCGGTGTTGTTCATGGACGAGTTGGGCCCTCCCTATGTCATCAAGGCTGATGGCCTTGCGGCCGGTAAAGGAGTGGTCGTCACCGAGAACAGATCTGCGGCCGTCGACGCGTTGGAGGATCGGCTGGTGAGGGGTCTTTTCGGCGACGCCGGGCGCAAGGTCGTCGTTGAAGAGTTCCTCAGGGGTGAAGAGGTGTCGATCATCGGTGTTAGCGACGGGCGAACGGTCCTCGCGTGCGAGCCTGCACAGGACTACAAGAGGGCCCTGGATGGGGACAATGGACCCAACACCGGGGGCATGGGCTCCTACAGCCCGGTGCCGGCATGCCCTCCCGGCCGGGTCGATGAGATCTCCGAGGAGGTGCTCAACCCCATCGTCGATGTCCTGGCAGACGACGGATCCCCGTTCGTCGGGGCGTTGTACGCGGGACTGGTGCTGACGAACTCCGGCCCCCGGGTGATGGAGTTCAACGCCCGTTGGGGCGATCCTGAGACGCAGGCGCTCCTGCCCAGGCTGCGCTCTGATTTCGGGGCCGTCTGCGCCGCCTGTGCGGTGGGGGAGCTTGCCGGAGCGGAGCTCAGGTGGCGAGAGGAGGCGTGCGTTTCGGTCGTGCTTGCGTCGGCCGGGTACCCGGGACCGTACGTTGGTGGCATGGATATTCAGGGACTCGAGGACGCCGCCGGAGTTGCGGGAGTAGAGGTCTTTCAGGCGGGAACCGCCCTGAGCGAGGGGCAGTTGGTCTCTGCTGGTGGGCGTGTCCTCTCGGTGAGCGCTCTCGGAGACGGCTTCGAACAGGCGCGGGGGCGCGCTTACGACGCGGCCTCCAGGATCCGTTTTCACGGCCGCCAAATGCGCTCGGACATCGGGTTGCGAGCGGTCGAATCCGAGTCATTGTCCCGTTCGATGAGTGCGCATCCAGCGTCTGCGGACAGGGGGGGAGCATCGCAATGAGCGTTGCTGTGGGCATCGTCATGGGCAGCGACTCCGACATGGATGTGATGTCCAAGTCCGGGACCGTGCTCGAACGCTTTTCGATTGCTTATGAGATCGAGGTGATGTCGGCGCACCGAAAGCCGGAGCGCGTCACCGACTATGCGCGCTCGGCGCAGGACCGGGGGCTCAAAGTCATCATCGCGGGTGCCGGGCTCGCAGCTCATCTTCCGGGTGTGATTGCCGCACACACGACCATTCCAGTTATCGGTGTGCCACTGTTTTCGCAGGCTCTGAGTGGAGCGGACGCGCTGTATTCATGCGTGCAGATGCCTCCCGGCGTCCCGGTTGCGACCGTCGCAATCGGAGGAGCGAAGAACGCCGGCGTGCTCGCAGCGCAGATCATTGCGACCATTGATGAAGAGGTGCGCGCAAGCCTTCACACGCTCAAGGAAGAACTCGCCGGCGGTCTCAAGCTCTGAAAGGGTGAATACCGGGCCTGAGAGGACGACCAACGTAGGATGGTTATGCGGGAGGCGCACCGAGCATAAACATGGAGATCGTCTGTGAGCGAGCGACGTAAGGCAACCTCGACCTCCAGTTTCGGCACCGGCCGTCGCGAGAACCACGACTCCCGCAGCTTCTACGCTCGCTTCATGCCGCCGAGGCTCTCAACCGATGACGCGATCAATATTCCGGGGAAGGTGGATGAGTTCTTCTGTGGAGACGCTCGTCGTATGGACAAGATCAACCCCGGTTCGGTCGCCCTAGCCGTTACGTCACCTCCATACTTCGCCGGAAAGGAGTATGAAGAAGCACTCGGAGAGGGACATGTCCCCGCGACCTATCTGGATTACCTCGACATGCTCTGTGATGTGTTCGACGAGTGTGTGAAGAAGCTCGAGCCAGGTGGCCGGATGGCCATCAACGTTGCCAACCTCGGACGAAAGCCGTTCCGTTCCCTGGCGGCCGACATCATCGGGATCTTGCAAGACCGCCTCGGACTTCTCTTGCGCGGCGAGATCGTATGGCTGAAGGCGCGCGGGGCTACAGGCTCTTGTGCGTGGGGTTCGTGGCAAAGTCCGGCCAACCCGGTGCTTCGCGATCTCACCGAAAGGGTCATCGTTGCGAGCAAGGGCCGCTTCGAGCGGGCGTTGACTCCCCGACAGCGCGCCGCCGCCGGTCTGCCGTCCGAGGGCTCGATCTTCAAGGAGGACTTTCTCGAAGGGACCACGGACGTGTGGGAGATCCCTGCGGAGAGCGCAACGCGCGTGGGTCACCCGGCGCCCTTTCCGGTCGAGCTGCCGCAGCGGCTCATCGAGCTCTACACCTATCGGGGTGACCTTATTCTCGATCCGTTCATGGGGTCGGGTTCGACGGCGGTTGCTGCGGTGCGCACGGAGCGCCACTACGTGGGTTACGACACCAGCCAGGAGTACGTGAAGAAAGCTCGGATGCGGATCGAATCCGAGAAGAGACGACTGGCCGTGCAACCGGACCAGCTCCCTCGTCGCGTAGTACTTCCCGCGGTGCGCAGCAGCGCGACCGACGACCAGGACTTTCAATCGCGCGCCGTAAGGGAAGGGGGCAAGGCCACAGAGATCGCGCGCGCGGTGCTGACCGACTGCGGCTTCTCCCACCTCCGGGCGGACTGCCGCTACCCATGCGGGGTCGAGGTCGGCTTCGAGGCGGAGGACGATCGAGGAAAGCGCTGGCTCTTCGACGTGTCGGGCTCCTACATGGGGACTCGCGCCGGGCTCTGCAGAAGCGACACGTTGTGGAAAGCGCTAGGCAGGGCAGCGGTGCTGAAGTCATCAACGGACGCCGCTCTTCGCCTTGTGCTGTTGACCACCGACCTTCCCGCGCCCGGCACCCCCGGCGACGCAGTCCTCCGATCGGCGCGCGGCGCGGCCTTCTACGACGCCCTCGAGATCCTGTCGGCGCCGGGTCAAAGCCGCCTCCGTGAGTACGCATCGGGGGCCGCCCCCCAGGATCCGCCCGGCGACCTGCTCCCCCCGGCGCACCAGCCCTAGGCTTAGCATCGGAGCTTGGGCCGAGACCACCGCGACGCCCATACGCGCAGGGGCACTCACGGCCTGGCTCTAGGATCAACCGGTGATACCCCGATACAGTCGCCAGGAGATGGCCGCCATCTTCTCGGAGCGCGCCAAGTTTTCCCGCTGGCTCGAAATCGAGATTCTCGCAGTCGAAGCGCGCGTGCGCCTCGGGCAGGTATCCGTCGAGGATTTGGGCGCGATCAAAGCCGACGCCGCCTTCGACATCGACCGCATCGCCGAGATCGAAGCCGTTCGCCACCATGACGTTGTCGCTTTCGTGGAGAACGTCCGCTCCAATGTGGGCCAGCCGGGCCGCCACCTCCACTACGGGCTGACGTCCTCCGACGTGGTCGACACCGGTACGGCGGTGGCCTTGAGGGATGCGGGCGACCTCCTCATCGAGGGCGTGGGGCGGCTCACCCAGCAGGTCCGAGTGCTGGCCCTGGAGCACAGAGCCACCGTGATGGCGGGCCGCACCCACGGCGTCCATGCGGAGCCGACCTCGTTCGGCGTCAAGCTCGGAGGATGGGCGTTCGAGCTGAGCCGGGACCGTGAACGACTCCGGGCTGCGCGTGATGAGGTCGCCGTCGGCAAGCTCTCCGGCGCGGTCGGAACCTACTCCCAGCTGCCACAGGAGGTCGAGGGCTACGTGTGCGACCGCCTCGGCCTGCGCCACGAGGAGGTTGCGACCCAGGTGGTGGCCCGCGACCGCCACGCAGCCTGGTTGAGCGCCGTGGCTCTGACCGGCGCGTCGCTCGAGCGCTTTGCCCAGGAGATCCGCCATCTGCAACGTACCGAGCTGCGGGAGGTGCAGGAGCCCTTCGCCCAGGGACAGAAGGGATCCTCGGCCATGCCCCACAAGCGCAACCCCATCGTGTCCGAACGCATCTGTGGTCTGGCACGGCTGCTGCGCGGATATGCGTCCACAGGGCTGGAGAACGTCGCCCTGTGGCACGAGCGGGACATTTCACATTCCTCGGTCGAGAGGGTGAGCCTGCCCGATGCCTGCATTCTCCTGGACTACATGCTCGATCGGATGAGGTGGGTAATCGAAGGGCTCGAGGTCTTTCCGGAACGGATGCGGGCGAACCTCGATGCCTCTTTCGGCCTGGTTCACTCCCAAACCGTTCTCGTCACACTTCTGGCAAAAGGAAACATGCAGCGCGAGCGGGCCTACGAGCTGGTCCAAAGGAACGCAGCCAAGGCGTGGGACGAGGGCCGTCCGTTTTTGGGGCTCCTCCAGGCGGATCCGGACGTCACGGCGCTCCTCGATCCCGGGGAAATCGCTGATTGCTTCGAAGTGTCGCGTTATCTTCGGAACACGGACGCGATCTTCAACGCACTGGAGACTTTGTAGTGGCTCAAATTCGACATGTCGGCTCGGGCAAGGTGCGCGAAATCTTCGAGGTCAATGAGGACGAGGTCCTGCTCGTGGCGACCGACCGGGTCTCCGCCTACGACGTTGTGCTGCCCCAGGCGATCCCCGGCAAGGGCAAGGTGCTGACCGGCCTTTCCTATTACTGGCTCGATGTTCTGGACTCGTTCTGTCCCAACCACATGATCTCAGTGAAGGCGGCCGATCTCCCCGATGTCGGGATGGACGACCTGGCCGGGCGTGCCATGCTGTGCGTACGCGCCCGACCCCTTCCGGTCGAGTTCACGGTGCGTGGCTATCTCGCAGGCTCGGGGTTGAAGGACTACCGCGCGACGGGCGCCGTCTGCGGCCACCGGCTGCCCGAGGGCCTCCGCGAGGCCGACCGGCTTCCGGAAACCCTTCTCACGCCGGCCACCAAGGCGACGTCTGGTCACGACGAGAACATCACCGAAGAGCAGGCGGCGTCGATAGTGGGCCCGGAGCACTACGAAGAAGCCCGCGAGCTCGCACTCAAGCTTTACGAGGTCGGCGCTTCCATAGCCCTGGAGCGCGGGATCATTATCGCCGACACCAAATTCGAGTTCGGTCTGGCGGAGGACGCGGAGGACAAGGTCATCCTGATCGATGAGGTGCTCACACCCGACTCCAGCCGCTTTTGGCCGGCCGACGATCATGCTCCGGGCCGGTCCCAGGCTTCGTGGGACAAACAGTACGTGCGGGACTGGCTCGATGCCACGGGATGGGACCACAGCCCCCCACCTCCCGCTCTTCCGGCGGAGGTGGTGGATGCCACAAGGCAACGCTACGTCGAGGCCTACGAGCGCATCACGGACCACCCCTTTTCGTGGTGGCTCGACGAGGTTAACGGGTGAGCCGGGCGGCCTCGGATCGCAGCCCGGCGCGCGCGTCGGCCCGGCTTGGACTCACGCTTCGTTCGGTCCTGGTTGCGCCGCTCGCAGGTTTCAAGTCAGCTTTCAACGCGGCCGAACGGCGGGCGCGCGTCGGCCGCCACCCAGCCGAGGGATTTGCGCCCTTTATCGTCGCGGCCTTTGGCGGCGCCTCGCTGCTCGTCCTTTGGCTGAAAGTGGGGGGTTTGCTGGGACTGCGCGACAGCGCAAGCTCTGACTTCCGCTGGGCGTACCTCGGGACCGTGCTCGTTCTGGGCTCCCTCATGAGCCTGATCGGCCAGGGGCTTTGGGGCCTTGCAGGACGCTATTCGACTCACGCAATGGGAGGCGCTGTCCTGGCGCGCGATCTGAGGACCGTGTGGGGCGCGTCCTCGTTTCCCCATGTCTTCGCCCTCATGTTCCTCCTCCCCCTGGATCTCCTCATCGTGGGACCCGCTACATTCACAACCGATCGGTTGACGGATCCGCTGGGGCGCGCCTGGACGGCTCTTTCGGTTGCACTTGCGGTGAGCTTCGCGGTGTGGTCGGGATGGCTCTTCGTGCGTGGAACCGAAGCTGCGACGGATTTTGCCGGTCTGCGCGCCCTGGGGGTGACGATGGTCGCAGCTCTCTGCCTCGCCGCTGCGGTTTCCCTCCCGCTCGTTCTGCTCATCGTTGCCGGAGGCGCCCGGTGAACTTCGGCGCCGTGGTCGACGTGATGCTTAAACCCGGGATTGCCGATCCGCAGGGTCAAACGGTTGAACGATCCCTTCCGGCTCTGGGATACACCGGCGTCGAAGGCGTAAGGGTCGGAAAACGCATCGAGATGACGGTAGACGCCGGCACGGCGGAGGAGGCCCGGGAGTTGGTGGCAGAGATGTGTGACCGCTTTCTTGCCAATCCGGTGATCGAGTCGTACAACGTCACTCTGCTGTGAGCGGGCGCGTTGGCATAGTCGTGTTCCCGGGCTCGAACTGCGAACGGGACTGCCGGCAGTCCCTCGAGTCCCTCGGTGCACAGACGACTTACATGTGGCACAAAGAGACCTCCCTTCCCGACGTCGACATCGTGGTTCTTCCGGGAGGGTTTGCTCACGGCGACTACCTGCGCACCGGAGCAATCGCGCGCTTTTCACCCGTGATGAGGGCAGTGCGCGGCCACGCCGACGCCGGTGGGATTGTCATCGGCATCTGTAACGGCTTTCAAATCCTATGTGAAGCAGGACTCCTTCCAGGTGCGCTGCGAAAGAACTCGGGGCTCAAATTCATCTGTAGATGGGTCGATCTGCGCGTCGACAACAATCGGTCCCCCTTCACCATCCGCGCAGGAGCTGGGCAGCGACTGCATATCCCGATCAACCACTTCGAGGGCAGCTGGTACTGCGCCCCCGACGAGCTTGAGCGGATACGCGCCAACGGTCAGGTCGTGCTGCGCTACACGGCAAACCCCAATGGGGCGCTCGACGATGTGGCGGGGCTGACGAATGAACGCGGCAACGTCTTCGGCCTCATGCCGCATCCCGAGCGCGCCTGCGAGCCGTTGTCCGGTTCTCAGGACGGCGTCGTGATCCTTGGTTCGATGCTGGACTCGGTCCTGGCCCGGGAGCCCGCCTCCTTATGACCCTCCATCGCGAGCTCGGCTTGACCGATGACGAGCTGGCCGCCATTCACCAGAGGCTCGAGCGGGATCCGACCTACACGGAGCTGGCGATGTTCTCGGTCATGTGGAGCGAGCACTGCTCCTACAAATCGAGCCGGCTCCATCTCGCCAACCTGCCCATCCAGGGCGAGCACGTCGTCGTCGGCCCCGGCGAAGGCGCCGGAGTCGTCGAGGTCGCGCCCGGAGTCAGGGTGGCGTGGAAGATCGAATCTCACAACCACCCCTCCTTCGTCGAACCGGTCAACGGCGCTGCCACCGGAGTCGGCGGGATCGTTCGGGACATCCTTTCGATGGGAGCACGGCCGATAGCGCTGATGGATTCGCTTCGCTTCGGGCTTCCGGGCCGAGGTCGTACGGACTATCTGGTGGAAGGAGTGGTCGACGGCATCTCCTCTTACGGCAATGCGATCGGTGTGCCGACGGTGGGCGGCGAGTCGATCTTCGACGATTGCTATGCCCACAACCCGCTGGTGAACGTGGCCTGCCTGGGTGTGGTCGAACACGCACTGCAGCAGGGGCGCGCCGAGGGACCCGGCAATGTGCTGGTCCTCGTCGGCTCATCCACGGGGCGCGATGGGATCGGTGGCGCAAGCGTGCTCGCGTCTGCGGGCTTCGACGCCGAGGCCGCGAACAAGCGACCCTCGGTTCAGGTGGGGGATCCCTTCGCCGAGAAGCTCGTCATCGAAGCCTGCCTCGAGCTCGTCCGGGCAAATCTCCTCGCCGGTTTCCAGGACCACGGCCCCGGAGGGATCTGTTGTCCTGCGACCGAGATGACCTCCAAAGCCGGAACCGCCGCAGTGGTAGACGTCGACCGGATCCCGCGAAGAGAGCCCGGCATGGCCCCGTTCGAGGTCATGATCTCGGAGTCCCAGGAGCGCATGCTCGCCGTGGTCGAATCGTCGAAGCTGGGCAAGGTCCTGGAGGTGTGCCACAGGTGGGAGCTGGCGGCGGAGGTCATCGGCGAGGTCACTGCGACCGGTCGCCTGCAGGTGGTGAGCGGAGGTGAGGTCGTCGCCGACGTCCCGTCGACCGCGTTGACCGACGATGCGCCGTTGCTCGATCGTCCGCAGAAGCGCCCGGATTTTCCGGACGAGCTCGGCCCGGGGCCGGCTTTCGAGCCCCCTGCTGACCTGGAGTCGACCTTCCTGGCGATGTTGTCGCAGCCGGACATCGCCTCGAAACGGTGGGTGTGGGAGCAATACGATCACCTGATTGGGCTCGGCACCCTCCAGGGGCCCGGAGCGGACGCCGCCGTCATCCGGCTGGCCGACTCCGCGGTCGCAGTTGCTATCACCGTCGACGGTCCGGGGCGCTTTTGCCGGCTCGACCCATATGAGGGCGCCTGCCTGGCGGTTGCCGAGGCGGCCCGAAACGTCGCCTGCACCGGCGCGCGCCCGGTTGCCATAACGAACTGTCTCAACTTCGGGAGTCCCGAGGAGCCCGAGGTCATGTGGCAGTTCACCGAGGTCGTGCGCGGCATTGCCGACGCCTGCCGTGCATTCGACGCGCCGGTGACCGGCGGCAATGTGTCCTTCTACAACGAGACCGAGGGCCGGTCCATCCACCCAACCCCGGTCATCGGAATGCTTGGAGTTCTCGACTCCGTGCAAGCCCAAGTTGGCATCGGCCTCCGGTCCGAGGGCGACGCCATCCTGCTGCTCGGAGCCACGGATGAGCTCGACTTTGGCGGAAGCGAGCTTGCTGCCCTGAGCGGCGCCGCACCCTCCGGCCGTCCGCCCAGGCTCGACCTCACCGTCGAGCGGAGGCTGCATCTCCTGCTCGAACGCGCGGTCACGGAGCACCTCCTCCGATCGGCTCACGACCTCTCCTCCGGGGGACTTGTCGTCGCCCTGGCGGAGGCCGCCTTCGCCGGACACGTTGGGTTCAGCGTCGAGCTGCCCCCGGGTGAGGCATGGCGGGTCTTGTTCTCCGAATCTCCGTCCCGCGCCGTGGTTTCCTGCGCCCGCCGTGATGCGGCCCGGCTCACGCTGGCGGCTCGAGATCACGAGGTCCCCATCCGTATGCTCGGCGAGGCAGCAGGAATGGACCTCGAATTCGGCGCCTTCAGCGTGCCCCTGGAGGACGCTCGAAGCCGCTGGGGCTCCGCGTTCGCCGAGTCGCTGTCGTCTAAGGTGGTCTAGTGTTTCGTCGCGTAAGTATCGCCCGCACCGAGAGCGTCCCTCCGGCCCGAGGGCAAGGCGCAAGGAGTCGAGCGTACCTGGAGGTACGTGAGCGACGAGGCACGCCGCCATCGGCGATGCAGGGGCGCTCGAATGCGTCGGTGATTTGCGCGACGGGGCATTAGATGGCCGAAGCCAAAGACGCCTGTGGCGTCGTCGGAGTGTTCTCCCCCCGCGAAGACGTTCCCAGGCTCGTCTATCACGCTCTATACGCCCTGCAACATCGTGGCCAGGAATCGGCCGGCATGGCGGTTTCGGACGGCGGGAGCATGGTCGTGTTCAAAGAGCTTGGGCTCGTGTCCCAGGTGTTCGACGAGTCCGTGCTGCAGAGCCTTCAAGGGCACGTCGCCATCGGCCACGTCAGGTACTCCACCACCGGGGCTTCATCGTGGAACAATGCACAGCCGTCTTACAAGAGCGCGCCCTCCGGACAGTTCGCCCTCGCGCACAACGGCAACCTCGTCAATTCCAACGACCTGAGAGACTCACTCAGGCACGCGGGCGGCGACCCCACCCCCGGGCGGGTGCTGAGGGCGTCGTCCGACACCGACCTCGTCGCTTCTCACGTCGCACGTGCGAACACCGGAAGCACCAAGCAAGCGATCCTCGAAGTGCTGCCGCAGCTCTCGGGCGCGTATTCGTTCACGATGATGGACGAGACCTGCCTTTTCGCAGCGCGCGATCCGCACGGTTTCCGGCCGCTTTGCATCGGCAGGCTCGGAGAGGACACGTGGATCCTAGCCTCTGAGACCTGTGCGTTGGATTTACTGGGAGCGAACTTCATCCGCGATGTAGAGCCGGGCGAGCTCGTGTGCATAGATCACAACGGTTTGGTTAGCGAGAGATTCGACCAAGCCCGTCACGCCTCATGTGTGTTCGAGCATGTTTACTTTGCGCGGCCCGATTCTAATCTGATGGGCCAGAACGTCTACGCATCGAGAGTCCGTATGGGCGAACGGCTCGCGGAGGAGGCTCACGCGGAGGCCGAGCTGGTCATGCCGGTGCCCGAAGGCGCAATCCCTGCAGCTCAAGGCTTCGCCCGGAGATCGGGCATCGCCTACGGCGAAGGCTTCGTCAAGAACCGCTACGTCGGGCGCACCTTCATCCAACCTACCCAGGCGATGCGCGAGCAGGGCATCCGAATGAAGCTGAACCCACTGCGCGAGGTCATCTCGGGCAAGCGAGTGGTGGTGGTCGACGACTCCATTGTGCGAGGCAACACGACCCGTCAGATCGTGGCTATGCTCAAAGACGTCGGAGCGCGCGAGGTGCACATGCGCATCTCTTCACCTCCGATCAAGTGGCCGTGCTTTTACGGCATCGACATGCCCGATCGTGACGAGCTGACCGCTTCTCAAATGGACGTCGACGGCATCCGTTCGCACATAGCGGCCGACTCTCTGGCGTTTCTTTCCCTGCAGGGGATGGTCGAGGCTACGGAGCTTCCGCAGGAGACCTTCTGCACCGCATGCTTTTCATCCCGCTATCCGGTCCCGATTCCGCCCGCCGAGCTCCGAAGCAAGCAGGTCCTCGAGCCGCAGGGCATATGAGGCGCTACTGAGTTCGGTGCTCGACGTTTCGTTGGACACGGGCGTCGCGACACTCAGATTCACCCGCCCGGAGGTGCTCAACGCCTTCGACGACAGGTTGGGGGCCGAGACGCTCGATGCCGTCCGCAGCGTCTCCGGGGACGAAGGGGTTCGTTGCGTGGTACTGACCGGAACAGGGCGCGCCTTCTGCTCCGGCGAGGATCTCGGTGCTCTCGCCGAGGGTTACTCGCGGGGCGACCCCGCCGATCTGGGACGAATTCTGCGCGAGCGCTATAACCCGTTGATCAGGGCGATCCTGGCGGCGCCCAAGCCGGTGATGGCGGCCCTGAACGGAGTCGCAGCCGGTGCCGGGGCCAGCATCGCCCTTGCATGCGACGTCAGGATTGCCTCCGCCGAGGCGAGCCTGGTATGGCCCTTTGTCAAGGTAGGCCTGGTCCCGGATTCGGGCGCACTGTGGTTTCTCACGAGAACGGTGGGAGCTTCGCGTGCCTGGTCCCTTGTTGCGGACGCCAATCTGGTTACGGCGTCCGAGGCATTGCAACTCGGACTTGTCCACGATGTGGTTCAGGCTGATGAATTCGAGCGCCGGTGGCGCGCAGAGGCCCGGCGGCTGGCGTCGGGACCGACACGCGCCTATGCGCTGACAAAAGCACTCCTGGCCCGGGCATCCGAGTTGTCGCTGGACGAACAGCTCGAGCTCGAGGTGAATGCCCAGACCGAGGCAGGGGCGACCCGGGACCACTTGGAGGGCGTTCAGGCGTTCTTGTCCAAACGCCCGCCCCACTGGCAAGGCCGTTAGTGCTTCCGGCGCGCCGAACTAGAGTGGGTCACCGTAGACTTTGCTTGAGGAGGTACCGACGATGACGACCGCTCCGGACCCGTTTCCCATCCTGGGAATCGACTACATCGAGTTCTATGTCGGGAATGCCAGGCAGGCGGCGCACTACTACAAGGCACTCGGGTTCACTCCGGTGGCGTATGCGGGCCTCGAGACCGGCTCGCGCGACCGAGCCTCCTACTGCGTGCGACAAGGCGAGATCAACCTGGTCTTCACCGCGGCACTGCACTCCGACAACGGCATAGCCCGGCATGTCAGGGACCATGGCGACGGCGTTTACGACGTGGCGCTGCGCGTCCCCGATGCGGCCGAGTCCTATGCCGCCGCCGTGTCGCGCGGTGCAACAGGTGTATCGGCGCCCGAGACCTTTGAGGATGACCACGGCAGGGTGGTGAGCGCCTCCATCGCAACCTACGGCGAGACGATCCACTCACTGGTGAGCCGGGATGGTTACTCGGGGGCCTTCATGCCCGGGTTCAGCTCCCTGGGGACCGGCGACGCCAAGGGCTTCGGCGTTCGTTACGTCGACCACGTGGTCGGCAACGTCGAGCTGGGAAAGATGAACGAGTGGGTGAGCTTCTACGAACGCATCATGGGGTTTACCGAGCTTGTGCACTTCTCGAATGAAGAGATCTCCACCGAGTATTCGGCGTTGATGTCAAAGGTCGTGTGGTCCGGGGAGGGAAAGATCAAGTTCCCGATCAACGAACCTGCACAGGGAAAGCACAAGTCCCAGATCGAGGAGTACCTCGACTACTACGGCTCACCAGGCGTCCAGCACATCGCGATGGCTTCTGAGGACATCGTCGGGACAGTCGAATCCATGCGAGCGGCGGGCCTCGAGTTCCTGCAGATACCCGCGACCTATTACCAGGACGCCAAAGAGCGCGTGCCCGAGATCGAATCGCAGTTGGATGATCTCGAGCGCAACGGCATCCTAGTGGACAAGGACGAGGACGGCCACCTCCTGCAGATCTTCACCAAGCCGGTTCAGGATCGGCCCACGGTTTTCTACGAGGTCATAGAACGCCACGGCGCGCGTGGTTTTGGAGCGGGCAACTTCAAGGCGCTGTTCGAGGCGATCGAGCGGGATCAGGCGCTGCGAGGAAACCTCTAGACTACGGCGGCGGCATGGCGGGGTGTTCGATCAGCTCGATCACCTTCAAGATGAATTTGGCGGCAGTCATGCCGTCGAGCACGCGGTGGTCGAAGGTTATCGACAGATTCATCATCCTGCGGACGACTACCTGATCGTCGCGCACCACAGGGCGCTCGGTCGCCTTGTGTACGCCCAGGATCGCTGCTTGAGGGTAGAAGACGATCGGTGTGGCCATCAGTCCGCCGAACGCGCCGGGACTGGTTACCGTGAATGTCGAGCCCTGCAACTCGTCGAGTTGCAGCTCTCCGGCGCGCGCTGCACTTGCCAGGCGTTCGATATCCGTCGCGAGCTCCGGAACTGACTTGAGGTCGGCGCTGCGGACCACCGGGACCACCAGACCGTCGGGGGTGTCCACGGCGATGCCGATGTCATAACGGTCGTGGAAGACGATCTCGGAGGCAACTTCGTCAAGCGAGGCGTTCAGGGCCGGATACTGCTCGAGGGCGGCAACAACTGCATGGACGATGAACGGCAGGAAAGTGAGCTTCGGCCCGCCGAAAGAGCGTTCGTTGAACCGTTTTCGGATCGCCTCTAGTTCGGTGACCTCGCACTCCTCGACGTGGGTAACCGGGGGGACCATTCGATGGGCTTCGCTCATGCGGGTTGCTACGGCGCGACGAACCCCGCGAAGTGGTTCGCGGTGTTCATGGGATCGAGTTGCCGGCGAAGGAGTGCCCACCTGCGCCTGGACGTCGGCTGGCAGGATGCGCCCTCCCGGTCCGGAGCCCTCCAGCCCGTGCAGTTTCACACTCAGATCGCGCGCCAACCGGCGCACCGAGGGCGTGGCCTTGATGTCCCCGACGTGCCCGATCTCCGGGGCCGGGTCGCCGCCCGGTCCGGGGGCCGCTGCCGGGCGGCTCGGGAGCGCTGCCGCCGCAGCATGATCCGGGGCGGCATCGATCGACACCAACACCGCGCCGACCGGTGCGATGTCGCCCGTCCCGTAGTGGATCTTGGACACGACTCCCCCGTACGGGGACGGAATCTCAGCCGACGCCTTGTCGGTGATCACGTCCACCAACGCCTGATCCTCGTCGACGACGTCCCCCTCTTCGACGTGCCAGCGGTCGATCTCGGCCTCGGCCACCCCTTCTCCGAGATCCGGAAGCTTGAAGTCCGGCACTACCAGCCCAGGACCTTGCGCGCACCGGCCAAAATGCGGTCAACCGAAGGGAGGTAATCGTCTTCGTTTGCGAACTGGGGAGAGGGAACGTCGAACCCGGTCACTCGTCCGACGGGTGCTTCGAGGTCGGCCATGGCACGCTCGTGGACGAGGCTCGAGACCTCCGACCCGATTCCGGCCATTCGGGGTGCTTCGTGCACCACCAGGGCGCGCCGGCACTCAGACGCAGCACCCGTGATCGCGCCGACATCGAGCGGGTACAAGGAGCGCAGATCGACCACGCGCGCTTCGACTCCCTCGTCGGCCGACAGGGCAGCAGCAGCGTCCATGCAAAGGGGAACGGTGGCACCGTAGGTGAAGACGGCCAGGTCGTTGCCGTTGCGCGCAGTGCGGGCGTGCGAAAGCTCTTCGTTATAGATGCCGGTGTCTCCTGCGAGGGGGAAGGGCGGCTCGTCGGAAACATCACCTCGAACGCTTCGGTAGATGCGCTTGGGTTCCATGAAGATCACGGGGTCGGGATCGAGGATTGCAGCCACCAGCATGTCACGGGCGTCCCCCGGTGTGCTGGGAGAGACGACCTTGAGTCCCGGCACATGGGCGAACAAAGCTTCGGGGCAATCCGAATGGAGCTCGGGGGCCCGGACGCCGCCCCCGTACGGTATTCGCACGACGATCGATGCAGGACATTCTCCCTTGGTACGCCATGCGTAGCGTGCGGCGTGAACGACGATTTGCTCGAAACCCGGATACACGAAGGCGTCGAACTGTATCTCGGCCACCGGAAGCATGCCGTAAAGCGACATACCGATCGCTGATCCAACTATCCCGGCTTCGGCCAGGGGAGTGTCGATCACCCTGTCGCTGCCGAACTCGTCCAGCAACCCTGCGGTGACCCGGAAGACCCCGCCGGACTGTGCGATGTCCTGTCCCAGGACCACGACGCGATCATCCTTGGCCATGACCTGTCGAAGGCCGAGGTTCAAAGCCTCGACCATTGTGAGCCGGCTCACGTCTCGGCCGGGGCTTCGGCGTCGCCGGTGGAGGGACCCGGCTGCGGAGCCAACGGCTTCACCTCGGGTGGACGATCGGTGCCCTGCAGTTCGGCGAGGCCTTCATCGAAGCTTGACGGGCGGCCCGAGGCGTAGACATGGTCGAAAAGAATCTCTGGTCCCGGTTGCGTTATTGCCTCCATTTCGAGCACGGCCTCGGCGATGGTCTTCTTGGCTTCAGCGCCGATGCTTCGCAGACTCTCGTCATCGAGCACTCCAACTCGGGTGAGAAAAGACGCCATGCGATTTACCGGTTCAAGCGCCCTCCAACGCTGCGTTTCTGACTCATCCCGATAGAGCGTTGGATCGTCGGCCGTCCCATGTGCTCCCAGCCTGTAGCAAAAGGCCTCGATAAGCGTTGGCCCCCCGCCGTTGCGCCCGCGCTCCAACGCCTGTCTTGTGGCTGCGTAGCAGGCGAGCGGATCGAAGCCATCGACCCTTACGCCGGGCATTGCGTAGGCGGCCGCCTTCTCGGCAACTGTCTCCGTGGCAGTCTGCTTACTGAAGGGCGTCGAGATGGCCCACTGATTGTTGACGCAGAAGAAGACAGTTGCGACTTTGAATACGCTGGCGAAGTTCATCGCTTCGTGGAAGTCACCCTCTGAGGTTGCGCCATCTCCAAACCAGGCAATGGATGCGACTAAATCGCGCCGGATCTTCGCTGCCCATGCGAGTCCGACCGCATGGGGAAGATGCGTTGCGATGGGAACACAAATCGGTGCGGTCCGGTGCTCACGTGGATTCCAAAAGCCTTGGCCGCCGCCGTATCCCCGCCACCAAGCGAGCACCGTCGATGGAGCAACGCCGCGCAGCGCCCCGATGGCGTTCTGTCTGTAAGAGGGGAACAGCCAGTCGTGGTCATCGCAGGCGTACAGGGGGCCGGCTTGGGTGCCCTCTTCCCCCCAATAAAGTGCATAGGTTCCGATCCGCCCTTGACGCTGAAGCGCCACTGCGCGTTCGTCGAAGGTTCTCAGCAGCACCAGCCAGCGGTATATGGCGATGAGATCTTTGTCGCTCAGTCCTTCGGGTACGTCGTTGTCGGGAATTGCGGCACCATCGCCGATGATGCGCAGTACTTCGGGCCTCACAGTTCAGCGGGGCGAGGCGGAGAGTAATCGGTCGTCCGCACGAGGCGAATGCGACTGACTGTGCGAATGCGCTCGTTTGCATATTCCGAAGCGGCAGCGACCGTGGATATTTCCTGCTCCCGGGCGATGGTGAAGACTCTCTGCAGCGTTTCGGATATCCCCTCGACACGCTTGATCGCGCGCTCCCGGTTGTAGCCTTGTAGCTCGTCGGAGATGTTGATGATCCCGCCCGCATTGACGACAAAGTCGGGGGCGTAGACGATACCCAAATCTTTCAGCTTCTCCCCATGCTCATCTCGCGCCAGAACGTTGTTGGCCGAGCCGGCAACGATCTTGCAGTTGAGCTCTGAAAGCGTGTCGTCGTTGATGACGGCGCCCATAGCGCAGGGGGCGAAGATGTCCACGTCCAGGGAATAGATTTGGTCGAACGAAGTGGTCTCGACACCAAAATCGGATACCGCACGCGCCAGATTGCCCGCGTCGACGTCGGAGACGACCAGCTCGGCGCCTTCCTCTGCCAGATACCCGCAGAGTGCGTAGCCGACCTTGCCGACTCCCTGCACACCAACCCTCAACCCCTTGAGCTCGGCTCTACCGAACGCCTCGAGGGCGCAAGCCTTCATCCCTTGCAGGACACCGTATGCGGTTACAGGTGAAGGGTCGCCCGACCCCCCGTAGGTGTGGGAGCATCCTGTCACCCAATGCGTTTCGCGTCGCAAGATGTCCATGTCCGGGAGGCTTGTGCCGACGTCCTCAGCGGTGATGTAACGCCCGCCCAGGGTTGTGATGAAGCGTCCGTAGGCGCGCAGCAGCTCTTCTGATTTCAAACGTTTCGGATCGCCGATGATCACGGCTTTCCCACCACCTAGGTCGAGTCCTGCGGCGGCGGCCTTCAAGGTCATTCCCCGGGCCAATCGAAGGACGTCCACAAGGGCCGCCTCTTCGCTTGGATAGGGCCAGAAGCGCGTTCCGCCCAAAGCCGGCCCCAACGCGGTCGAATGGATGTCAACGATTGCTCGAAGGCCCGAGTGGTCATCCGAGAAAAAGACAATCTGCTCGAAGCCATCACCGTTGATGTGCTCGAACACTCCCAACTCGTCACCCCTTAGCATGCCAATGCGCGGTGCCGCTTAGTACGTTCGGCTTCGTGCTCTAAGAGATCGTACCCAATGATCCCGGTTAGGTTGGCGGGCCAAAACATGCCGTTTTTATTGTAAGGGCGGGCTACAGTCTTTCTATGATTCGAACTTCGTATCTGCGTGCCTATGAGCGGGCGTCCTGCTTTACTCAGTTGGAGCGAGATCGGTGGCTGGCGAGTTCTGCCGGGGGCGACTCGGCCGATGCGGGGGACTCTCGCAAATGGCTGATCTCGGCATCGATGCCGGGAGGCGAGCCCCTCGCAACAACGCCGGGCGGCGCCATAGTTCGCCGGGTTGATGGGCGCACGTTCCTGTGCCCCCACCGCACGCGTTTACGCATGCTTGCGGGGTTGCTCGCTTTCCGAACAAGCGTGCCCGAGGAGGTCGCCGATGCTTTCGTGCCCGAGAACGAGGCCAGGCGAGCCGCAGCGGAGCTGGCGGCGTTGGCCGATGCCGACCCTCGGGTTCGCTCTCACATCCTCCATGCCAACTGGCACGTTCCGCTGAGGTGGTTCACCGCGTTCGATCCCCTGCAGCGCATCCTGACCGAGGACAAGAACGGGTTGCGGTTGCGTTACGAAACCGACATGACGGAGGCGAAAGGGCGCCTGGCGCGATCGCTGGAGGTGCTGGAGGAAGCGTCGTTCGACGAGTCGGTGTTGGACGCCGTGCGGGAGCTGACGTCGTGGGTGGAGCAGTTTTCCGACGATGGCCTGCTGGAGCTCGACTACGGAACCGTGGCCGGTCTCTTCTTGCCGGAGGACCTGGTCGAGGACCACTCTGCGGCGGAGCTGTGGAGCTCACTGGATGCCCTCGCCGCCGGCGACGGCCCCTTGGCCGAGCGCTTGTTCTCCCAGATGGCCGACAAATGGACGTTGGTGCGCTCATCGGAAGTAGTCAATTAGACGGCACCTGGGAACTCCGTTGGACTCTCGTCCCCGGTAACTGGGCTCTGCAGTGCAATGAAGCTCCGATTGCTATCCTTGCAATTCTGCGGTCCAGGGGCGAGGTAGCTCAGTTGGTAGAGCACGCGACTGAAAATCGCGGTGTCGGCAGTTCGATTCTGCCCCTCGCCACCCTTAAACCCTCCCGGGAATCTCCGGCGCGCCGCCGGGTGACCTTGGGCCGGAGCGTCTGGTAGCCTCGATTTGCCTTGCCCCAGTGGAGCAGCTAGGAGTGCTCATCTCCCTGTCAAGGAGAAGGTCGCCAGTTCAAATCTGGTCTGGGGCGCCAACGCCCCCTTAGCCACCCGAGCAGCCGCGCAGAGGCGCCAATGCACAAGGGTTGCAGCGCCCCGGCAGACTGAGGCGCCTCGCCGTTGCCGTCTCGGTCGGCGGACCGGGCCGGAATCCCGGGTGCGATACTGCCCGGCGTGAAGGTCAATATCATCGGCGCCGGCTTTGCCGGTCTGGCCGCCGCAGAGGCACTGAGCTCTGGTGGGATCGAGATCGAGGTGTTCGAAGCGCGCGACCGAATCGGAGGCAGGGTGTGGTCGCACAGCCTGCCCACCGGCGCGGTGATCGAGCGCGGAGCGGAGTTCATCCTCGACGACTATGACACCACCCGTGAGCTGGCCCAGCGTCTGGGCACACCGCTTGCGCCGACCGGCATGGCGTACGGGGACCGCGAGCCGCGCTGGGGCCCTTCGGTTGAACACGCCGAGCTCCTCCGGGTCTCCAATCTGTTGACCGAGCTCGCCCGGAGCCACGCCGATGATCCCGGGATGGCGCTCGCAGACCTCTTGGACGCGACTCCCATGTCGTCCGGGGCTCGAGCCGCGTTGGAGGCTCGGCTCTCGATCTCGGCCGCCCACGAGGCAGGGGAGCTCGCCGGGCACCTGGCCGCCCATACCTCGTCGACCTTCTCGGAAAGCCAGAGCGCACGGATTGCGGGTGGAAACTCGAGGCTTGCCGAGGCGCTGGCGCAAAGACTCCCCTCTCCGGTTCGCACCCGTCATCCCGTCGAGTTCGTGGAATGGGCAGGTGAGTCTGCCACCGTGAAGGGTGAGGGCTTCAGTTCGTCGGCGGATTCGGCGCTTGTCACCGTCCCGGCAACGGTCCTGGAGGAGATCGTGTTCGAACCGGCCCTCCCCGAAGGCAAGCGGCATGCCAATAGGAGCGTGGACTACGGTCACGCAGCAAAGCTCTCCGTGCCGCTCGAGCAGGAGGCCGACCCAAGTGCGGTCATGAGCGTGCCGGATCGCTTCTGGTGCTGGACCGCCCGGGGAGATGATGGCGCCGTGCAACCCGTGGTGAGCTCCTTCGCAGGATCGTCGTCGGCGCTCGAAGCGCTCGGGGTTCGCGAGGGAACAGGGTCGTGGCTCGGCCGCCTCACCGAGTTGCGTCCGGATTTGGCGATCTCGAGCGAAGGAGCCGTGGGCACGAACTGGGATGGCGATCCCTGGGTTCGAGCCGCCTACAGCGTGGAGCTGGCCGGCCGCCCGCGCGATCAAGGGGAGTTGTGTGAGCCGGCCGGAGCGCTCTTCTTTGCAGGAGAGCACACGGCGGGGGCTTGGGCCGGGACGATGGAGGGGGCGCTACGCAGCGGCAGGCGTGCGGCCCATCAGATAACCGTTCGGCGCACAGAGGACAAGTAGTAGCTCTCTTGCTGAGGATCAGTCCAGCCGCAGGATCAGAAGCGCGACGTCGTCTTTCGCCTCCGCATCGAGCATGTGCTCGAGTACCTGATCGCACAGTGTCTCGACGTCATCTGTCTCTATGGCGACGGCATTGCGCAAGCGGGTCAAGCCATCCTCGAGCCCGCCCTGTTGTTCGATGAGGCCGTCGGTGTAGAGCAACAACGTGGAGCCGGTTTCAAGCGCGAACTTGTGGCACTTGTAACCGGCATCCTCGAGCACTCCCAAGGGTGTCGAGACACGGTGGTCGAGGTAAGAGACTCGCCCCGTAGCTTCTCTGAGAAGGGGCGGGGGGTGGCCGGCGCTCACCATGCTCATTCCATCCGCCGGATCCCAGACGAGATAGACCATCGTGGAGAAGTGATCTCCGTCGAGCGTGGGGAGCAGCCGATTCAATCGGGCAACGACCGTTTCGGGCCGGTTGCCATCGAGCGCGTAGGCTCGAAAAGCCGTTCTGGTTTGCCCCATCACCGATGCGGCTCGGACTCCGCGGCCGATGACGTCACCGACGGCAATGCCGGTTCGGCCTCCCGGTAGAGCGACTACGTCGAACCAATCGCCGCCCACATTTACTCCTGCGGCACCGGGCAGGTACCGCACGGCTATCGTCATGTCCGGAATCCAGGGCAGTGCTTGAAGCGACAAACCGCGCTGAAGCGTTTCGGCTATTCGATGTTCGCGTTGGTAGAGGCGACCGTTCTCGATGGCAACCGAAGCCATCTGGGCCAGCTGCACCAAGATGGACTCGTCTTTCTCCGAGAACTCCCCCAAGCATTTGTCCATCACAAGGATGGATCCGAGCCTATCGTTGTGCCGGTCGGTAAGCGGCGTTACAAGTGAGCCATTGACTGCTTGCCCGACAGTCCCTGCGCGGACGAAAGCGCTCCAGGTGGGATCTTCGTCGAGCTCCTCCCGGGTCATCATCACGGGATGACCGGCGCCGGTGACCTCTGCATAGAGATTGGACAACTCTTCCCCGTGAACGAGCTTGTGCCATTCCGATCGCGTTTGAGAGCAGGAGATCTTCCACTTGTTGATGGTGGGTCCGTCATTCAGAACTACACTCGCTATGCAGCAACGGGCTCCTATTATTTGTCGAGCCTGTTCCGTCACAAGCTGCAGCATGTCATCGAACGAGAGTCGTGAGTTGATGGTGACGGCGACGTCGGCCAGCTGATGGAGTTGAGCGGCATGGGCCTTTTCCAGGAGCACCGTTTCGTGAGCTTCCCGAAACCCTCGCTGAACCATCTCGAAGGCCGAGAGGCTTTGCAGGAAGAAGTCGGAGGCTGCCTCGGTTACCCGTTCGGTTCTGGCTTGTTCTGTGCGCTGAAGCGCTGCGACCAAAACACCGTGATGTATCGTCGCCAGATCGAGCATGCTCAGTTGTGCGGTAACGGCCTTACGACCCAGTTCATAGGCAGCATGTAGCGACTCTTCGTCTCTTCCGAGGAGGTAGTTATCGAAGGCCAGGGCATATGCGGCACCGAATTTCCCGCCCCTCGCCTTCATTTCGTCATCCTGAGGTAGCGGACGACCACAACCAATGCGTCGTCTGTGCTCCTGCCGTGCTGGTTCAGGATGCGTTCGGCTACTTGCTGCGGTGAGCCCGAGACAGCAAGTGAATCGGAGTAGCTGTTTTGTACTCCGTCGGTCGCGAAGATCAACGTGCTGCCTCGCCGCAGACCGAGCGTCTCGGGGCGCAGTTGGGGTAGCTCTATTCCCGCCACGCCGGCCGCGGGGAAAATCGAGCGGCTCGGCCACTGCCGTTCCACCAATCGCCCCTCGACATTGCCTATGGCCACCCACGTCATCGTGTTGTCGCCGGCATCAATCGCCGCGAGGCTTAGGGATGCCCCGCGGGTTTGTTCCAGAGCCTGGTGACACCTCTCGACCAGTGCGCCGACATCATCCCCGACGCCCGCTTCGAGTATCTCTGCAGCCATCCGGGCGGCGGTTGCGGCTTCTGGCCCATGTCCAAGTCCATCTATGGCGGCCACAAGTGTGACGTCGGCGGAGGACTCGATGACCGCTATGTCGCCAGAGTCCGTCTCCCCTGAAAGGGGGCGCATCGCAATCCCCCACTCCAGAGGCGAAGGGTGTGCATCACCCACGCCCCGGGCCCTTCCACTTGGTCATCGTCACTGTAGTCCCCTCGCCGACCTCGGAGACCATGTGGAACTCATCCATCAATCTCCTGGCGCCCGGTAGGCCGAGCCCGAGCCGCCCGCCCGACGACTGGCCATCTTGCAAGGCCCTTTCGACATTTTCGATTCCCGGTCCGGAGTCGCTTGCGACTACCTTAATGCCTTCCATTCCGTTGACATTGACGAGGCAGAGCAGGATCTGACCGTGACCCACATATTCGACGATATTTCGCGCCACCTCCGAGATCGCGGTTGCGAGTAGCGTTGCCTCACTTCGCGTCAGGCCCAGTTCTGTTGCCATGGAACGCCCGGTTTGGCGAGCGAGCACGACGTCCCGATCTGACGCGATGGCAACAAGGACCTCATCCCTCATCGTCATCGGTCCTTTCGGCGATCCAACGATCCAGGAACTCGAGTCCTTCCTCTAGATCCAGAGCGGTGTTGACGTCGTCCATGAACAAGCCGAACTGCACCATGGCGAAGGCAACATCCGGTTGAATTCCGACGATGACCATCTCGGCCCCGCGCAGCCGTGTCGTCAGAGCGACGGTGCGAAGAGAGCGCGATGCGAATGAGTCGATAACATCCATCGCAGCTACGTCGACGATAATTCCGTGCGCCCTGACCTCCCCTATCTGCTTCAGGAGGTTTTCCTGCAGCTCGAGAACCTCCCCGTCGCTGAGGGCATTCTGAATGGAGGCGATGAGGTAGTGGCCCTGCTTCAAGATTGGAACGGGCATGAGCCTGGCCCCGTTATCCTTTGTCCTCGGGAATCTCGGTTGGCGCTTTCCTCACTTCGTATCCGAGGAGGCGTTCAGCCTCCTCGATGCCACCCTGGAGATCACCAACGGTATCCATCATGCTCAGGTCCACGCCCAGGGTGACGAGGGTCCTGGCGATGTCGGAAGAGAGGCCTGTGACCAGGACCGCGGCCCCCATTAGCCGGCAGGCCCTGACCGTCTGAACAAGGTGATTGGCGACGTTCTTGTCGACCGACGGCACGCCGGTGATGTCGATGACGACCACCCTTGCACGATTGCTGCGGACGGCATTCAATAGTTGTTCTGTCAGCTGAGCCGCCCGCTGCGAATCGAGCTCACCGATGATAGGGAGTGCCAGGAGGCGTTCGCGCACCTGAAGGACCGGAGTAGACAACTCTCGGATGGTGGCCTGCTGCTGTCCGATCACACGCTCGCGCTCGTGGACAAAGCTAACTCCTACGATGACCGCGATGCGATTGGCGGCCGGTTCGTACGCGTCAAGAACGCGATTCAATAGCTTGAAGTCCTCCTGATACTTCTGGAACAAGGAACGGGCCAGCACATCACGCAGAAGCAGCACTATGCCAAGGACCTCGTGAGTTTCCACTCCCCGCGGGATGATGCGCTCAGACAGGTCCTCGGCGTATTCCTGAAGTGACTCGACGCTCCCCGTTTCGAGCGTGTCGACGTACTTGTCGAAGGCCGAAGTGACCTCCGAGAAGATTTCCTCTTCCGACATGGCGCTGAGCAGTTGGGCATCGGTGATGCGCTGCGCCCACTCCTCCCGCAGCTCCGTCCGGTTATCGCGCAGGTGGGAGACCAACTCCGGCAAGCAGGAGTCATCCTCTTCGGTTTTTGGTGCCTGCATCAGCGTTACTTCGTCGTGCTGCATGGTTCACCCTTTCTCGGTCGGAGTTCAAACGCCATAAATGGATGGTGGCGCCGGCGGGCGAGATCGTTTCCGTGAAGCAGTCGCGCCCCTTTGACATCATATTGGCATTTCATGGGGGGCCGGGTGCAGTGACTTCCCGGCGCCGGGGCGCTCCGGGCGCCCGGAACGCTACCCTCAGGGACGTGCCGTTAACCACGATATGAAGGGAGAGTTGGGGTGAAAGGCTGGAGCACAATCATCGAGCCGTTCCGAATCAAAGCTGTGGAACCGCTGCGGCTTACCACCCCGTCGGAACGGGAGGAGGCGCTCAGGCGCACCGGCTTCAACCTTTTCGGCCTTAGCAGCGACGAAGTTCTGATCGATCTCCTGACCGACTCGGGCACCGGAGCGATGTCGGCTCAGCAGTGGGCAGCGCTCATGCGAGGTGACGAATCGTATTCGGGCAGCAGCTCCTACGAGCGATTTGCGGAGGTGGTGGAAGATCTGACCGGCCTCGAGCATGTCGTTCCCGTGCATCAGGGGCGCGCGGCCGAGCGGATACTGTTTGCCGAGACCGTGCAGCCGGGATCTGTGATCCCGAACAATACGCATTTCGACACCACACGAGCCAACATCGAGCACGACGGCGGGGTTGCCCTTGACTTGCCTTGCCCAGAGGCAACAGATACTCAATCCGAGGCGCCGTTCAAGGGGAACATGGACATCGGTGCCCTAGAGGCGGTACTCCAGGAGCATCCGGGGAACGTGCCAATGGTTTTCCTAACCGTAACGAACAACTCCATTGGTGGACAGCCTGTGTCCATGCAGAACCTCCGGGCCGTGCGCAAGGTATGTGACCGGCACGGAGTGCCGTTGTTTCTCGACGCCGCCCGCTTTGCGGAGAACTGTTGGTTCATTATTCGACGTGAACCGGAGCATTCAGAACGCAGTCCGATCGACGTGGCGAGAGAGCTGTTCTCATATGCCGACGGCGTGACAATGAGCGCAAAGAAGGATGGTCTTGCCAACATCGGTGGCTTTCTTGCCGTCAATGACGATGAGCTTGCCGCGCGCTGCAGAGCACTTCTAATCCTAACGGAGGGTTTTCCCACCTACGGTGGCTTGGCCGGCAGGGATTTGGAGGCTATCGCAGTGGGCCTCCAAGAGGTCCTCGAACCTGACTACCTTCGTTACCGCGTGCGCACCAGTGAGTATTTGGCAGACCGTTGCCGGCAGTTGGAAGTCCCCACAGTCCGCCCTCCCGGAGGTCACGCAGTTTATCTTGACGCAGGGGCTTTGTTGCCTCACCTAACGCGCGCGCAGTTCCCGGCGCAAGCGCTCGCGGTGGAGCTGTACCGTGTGGGTGGAGTACGAAGCGTGGAGGTGGGCTCGGTCATGTTCGGCGAAGCTGCGCAGCACGAGCTCGTTCGATTGGCTCTCCCCCGCCGGGTCTACACGCAGAGCCACATTGACTACGTGGGAGAGGTCATCGCCAGGGTGTCCGAGCAACGACGTGCCATCTCCGGGTATCAGATCGTCGATGGGCCAAAATACCTACGGCACTTCACCGCGCGCTTTGCCCCAGTGGCGTAGGTGAATAACGTGGGCGGGCTTCCATGGTATGGGGGCTCCAACAGGTGATGCCGCCCCGGTCGTGATTGGCGACCGGGGCGGCATCGACCCCTCCCTGTATGCGCTCAACCGATTCGGGTCAAACGCTTGCGACTCGATTGGCAATCAGATCTGTGGCGCTCCTATTTACTGCACTGTGTTGTCGAAGATGCGGTTCTCCCTGCCTCCGTTGCACGGAGTGTAGCCAGAGCAGGTGAAGGCGCCCGAGTTGATCGAGGTGTTGCCGTGGACGGAGTTTCGCTTCATGGTGTTGCTAACGTCCCGGTTGTTGTTCGTTCCGAGGCACTTCGGTAATGCCATGTTGTGGGATTGCAAGGACAAGTTCACGGCGCGGCCCTTGTTGTTCCTGAAGGTGTTGAAGGCGAAGGTTCCATCGTTGGAATCCGAGACCCTGATCCCGTCGGAGCCGTTTCCTTCGAACGTGTTGTGATGGAGGTTGATCGAACACGAGATCTCGTGGAAGTAACCGAAGCGGTCGTTGAAGCTGAACCGGTTGTTCCACACTTCGGAGTTGACGTTGTTGATATCGGTCCAGAAGCCGTCAGAGAACCGGCTGTGGTGCATGTAATTGCCGGTCACCTTCAGATTCGTGGTGGAGGCGAACTTCGTGTTGCCGGCGTGCCACGGTCCTCCTCTTGCTGTTCCGAAACCGGCGTGGTTGTTATAGGCGAACTCGTTGTTCTGAAGAAGGAGCCCAATGCCGGAGCCGAAGGACCCCATGGTGCCCTGCCACCCAATGTAGGTGTCGCGTGTGGTGGAGCCGGTCTTCATCCTCGCACCGTGAGAGTGACAGCCGAAGATAGTCACGTTGTCCAGCTGGGCGCCGGAGCCGAGGTCCGTACAGTTGCCGGCAAACTTCTCGACCCGCACGTTACGAAGGGTGATTCCAGAGGCCGAGGACTGGATCCCGGCCGATTTGATGTCGGTCAGCTCAAGGACTTGGCCCACCGGCGTGCGGTTGATGTAGACTTTGTCGGCAGCGTAGTCAAAGTAGAAGCCCGCGTCCGGAGCACTCCCAAGAACGGAGAGGCTGGCGTAGGCTCGCATCGGACGGTTGCTGCGGTAGACATCGACGTAGTCGCACGCTCTGGAGTATCCAGGACGTTCACAGGTCGAGCCGGACTTCTGTGCAGGGGTAAAGGTCTGACCCGTCGAGACCCAGGTGGAGCCACTGGCGCTCCAGTTGGTGACCGTCTTCGCACCACTTATGACTGCGCCGTCCTCGGCCACAAGCGTGTCGTTGGCGCCGGGAGATATGTTGCCGGTGCGGTAGAAACCTGGCCCGTTGAGGCACACGCTGGACGAGGCATTCAAGGCCGCTTGCACATTGCCTCCAGGGCTTACGTCCTCACCCGTGACACTCGCGCAATCGATTCCCGGCTGCTGTCCAACACCGGCAACGCTGGGTTCGGTGTCACCGCTGCCGCCACTAACGGGGGGCGGGTCGGTCTCGTCGTTGTCGGCCGGGCTGGAGCAGCCCGGGTCGTTCGGATGGTTGATCTTGCCGTCGCCGTCATTATCCAGCCGATCGGAGCACTGCGCTGGATTGGGCGCCTCGGAGTCGTCGCTGGAGCCGTCACAACCCTGATCGCCCGGGTAATCGCTCGCTCCATCGCCGTCGTTGTCCTGACCATCCGAGCATTCTGGGAGGGGGAGCTCGATGATTTCCATGGCGGTGACGCGCGGCGCCTTGACCACTCGCACGAAGTTGATGTCGAGATTGGCATCGGTCGGTGTGACGGTGAAGGACTTCATGACACCCTTGTAGCCCCCAACCTCAGCGAAGGTGTCGTAATCATTCATAACCTGACGACCTTCGATTTTTACGTCCAGTTGGCGGCAACCAACCGACTGACAACCGGAGTAGATCTCGGCAAAGTAGAGGCGTACGTCATAACTCGAGCCGGCGGTGACCGGAAAGTTTGTCTCCAGGTTCCCTGTGGTGGATGGCTTGTAGCGCTCATCCTTGAAGATGGAGGGATCCACGCCCGCCGGCACTGAGGGGTGAAGCGTGACTGCTCGCGTAGTCGCAGCGATTTTGCTGCCGGTTGAACCAATGTGGGCAGACGGCGCGGTGACGGTGTCTGCCGACCATCCTCCCGACGAGGTCGAAGGTCCACCCACGTTGACCTTGTAACGGGTCACCGGCCCGGCTGCGGCAGTGGCCGGCGAGGCGTCAAACACGGACAGGGGCACCGTAGTAAGTACAGAGGCCAGAAGCGCGGTCGCAACCGCGGCGGAACGCCCCCGTGGCTTGGCGCGCGTCCTAACTTCCGATGATGTTGCCTTTGCCGGCCGGCGCCCGCGGTGGAATAGGGAATGCAGTTGGTAAGTCATCGACGTGTCCTCCGTTCGGTGGCTGGGCTGCCTCCCGGGGGAGGCCCCTGGCTCTGCGTCCCCGCCTCACGGCGGGTTTGCCCTTATCGCTGGAGATCTGAATTGACCCCTCATCTCTCTGATCGACCACACCGCCCAAATTCTTGAAGGAATTGTCAGGTCGGGGCGGAACCCTAAGCTGCTGCGATGGACGAACCGAGAGGTCCGACGACGCCGGCGGATCCTCTCGAAGCAACCCCGCCTGCCTTTTCCCCCGAGGAAGCCGCAGCCGTTGTCAAACGATTCTTTGGGTTGACCGGTGTGGTCTCTTCTCTGGATAGTGAACGAGACCAGAATTTCGGTGTCGTCTCCGACGAGGGCCGTCCGTATCTCTTGAAGATCTCGAACCCTGCAGACGGCAGTGGAGTCATCGAGATGCAGACGCAGGCGCTTCTGCACATCATCCGGGAGGTTCCGGATCTTCCCGTCATGCGACCTCTTCCAACTCTCGACGGCGGCCCCTACGCCACTTTGGAAGGCACGGGCGACAACAGGCACTTCGTTCGTTTGTTGACGTTTCTCCCCGGGGAGATGATGCTCTCGATCGATCTCGATCCTCAGGCGCTTGGATGGTTCGGCTCGACCGTGGCGCGGATGGGGCTCGCGCTAAGGGGGTTCTTCCACCCCGCGGCCGGATACAAGATTCTGTGGGACCTGAAGCACACCGCCGAGTTGCGTCCGCTCGTGGATCTGGTCCCCGACGACGAGCGCCGCTCCATCTGTAAACGGGCACTCGATCGATTCGAGGAGCATGCCCTGCCGTCTCTGCCGGGTCTTCGGGCGCAGATAATCCACAACGACCTGACGCTCGACAACGTCCTCCTCGACGACGCTAGATCGGTGAGTGGGATCGTCGACTTCGGCGATCTCACCCACACCGCCCTCATCAGCGATCTCGCCATAGCGTTGGTTTCGCTCATGTGGGATCGGCCCGACCCATTCGAAGCTGCTGAGGCGGCGATAGCCGGTTACAGATCGGCGGTCCCCATAGAAGACGCCGAGGCTGATCTGCTAGGCGATCTTGTTTCGGCGCGCCTGCTCGCACTCATTCTGATTGCAAATTGGCGAGTCGCTCGATACCCCGAGAACGCGGACTACATAACGGCTAACGTCGAGTTGGCGTGGGAGTTGATGGAACGGTTCGACGCGCTTGGGTGCTTCCAAGTGACGCGCCGGCTGCGTACCGCTTGTCTGGAGGGGGCGTCAGCGCCATCGGGCGTACACCACTACCCCCTAACAGAGGAACTTCTCGAGCGACGCCGGCGCGTGCTCGGTCCTGTCCTTTCCCCTCTCTCCTACGACCAGCCACTCCACCTCGTGCGAGGCGAGGGAAGTTGGATGCTCGACGGCTCCGGCACCCGCTATCTCGACGCCTACAACAACGTCCCCGTGGCCGGACACAGCCATCCTCGGGTCGCTCAGGCCATTGCCGATCAAAGCCGGACTCTGAACACAAACACGCGTTACCTGCACCAGAGCGTGATCGAGCTCGCCGAGCGGATCGTCGCGACGATGCCGAAGGAACTCGACACCGTGTTGTTCGTCAACTCGGGGAGTGAGGCCAACGATGTCGTCTGGCGCCTCGCCACTGCATATACCGGCGCGTCCGGCGCGATCGTTACAGCGAATGCCTATCATGGGATAACGATGGCGACCCTTGCGCTCTCGCCCGAAGAATGGATCCAGGGCGAGTTCCCAGGTCACGTCGAGAGGGTGCCGGCGCCGGACGGCTACCGAGGTAGCTATCGCCGGGAAAGTGCCGACTGGGCCGAGCACTACGCACGCCATTTCGACGAGGCGGTCGCCCGAATGGAAAGCAACGGCGACGATCCCGCCGCGTTCTATGTGGATTCCCTTTTCACGAGCGATGGGATCTTTGCCCCTCCTCCTCTCTATCTCCAACATGGTGTTGACTGCGTTCGCCAAGCTGGCGGCCTCATCGTCGCCGACGAGGTGCAATCGGGCTTCGGACGCACGGGCGCGCACATGTGGAGCTTCCAGACTGCGGAGATCGTTCCCGACTTCGTCACGCTCGGAAAACCGATGGGCAACGGGTATCCGATTGCTGCAGTTGTGACCCGGACGGAGATCGCCGAAAGGTTCGCGTCCGGGTCCGACATCTTCAGCACCTTCGGTGGAAACCCGGTTGCGTCACGGGCTGGGCTGGCGGTGCTCGACGTCCTCGAGGATGAGGCTCTTCAGAGAAGAGCAGGGGATGTCGGCAGCTACCTGCATGGCAAGCTCACGGAGTCAATGCGACGGCATGGCTCGATCGGCGACGTGAGAGGAGTGGGTCTCATGATCGGCGTCGAGCTCGTCGAAGATGGGAAGGAGCGCCGCCCGCACAGTCATTTGACGCGCGCGGTGATGAACCGCATGAAGGACAAAGGTGTCTTGGTCGGCTCCACGGGCCCCGACGACAACGTCCTGAAGATTCGCCCGCCACTCGTGATCGACACCGCGGAAGCCGACCTGATCGTAAGCAGCCTGAATGACTCTCTGGTCGAGCTCACGGATGCGGAAGGGTCAACCGGGCGGTAGTGGGCGCGCCGTACCTAAGGTGCACTGGCATAGAGGAGCAGTTTACGCGCCGGCCGCCTCGGATATTCTGTCCGGCCCTCTATCCGCGAGGGTCACAGGCTCCATTCCCGAGGCGTCGACCGGCATCAAGCGGGCCACAATAACCGACGCCAAGAGGGCGATAGCGGCCCCCACCAGCAGGGCGATTCCCATTGCGTCTACAAAGGCCGCCCTTGCTGCGGTCGCCAGTTCGGCTCCGGGGGTTCCTCCTACCCGGCCGGCGACCTCCAGTGCTGCGCCCAGGGAGCCTGTTGCGGCGCTTGCCAGGGGAGCCGGCAATGACTCAACTGCAGCAGACAAGCCCGCCGTGAATTGGGACGCGAGGATGCTTCCCAATACCGCCACGCCCAGCGCGCCTCCCAGCTCTCGCGTTGTGTCGTTGACGGCAGAACCAACTCCGGCCTTACCCAGGGGAAGAGAAGCCATGATCGCTGTTGTGGACGGAGGCATGCTCAGGCTCATGCCCGTCGCCAAGATGAAGAGGCTCAGAGCGATCACCCCATAGCTCGAGTCGACTTCGATGGAGGACAGAATCACGAGCCCGACAGCCACCACAGCCAGACCGATTGCGACCACTCGCTTGATGCCGAACCGCTCCACAACGCGAGCGCTCTGGGGGGCAATGACCATCAAAGTGAGCGCCATGGGAAGCGTTAGGAGTCCGGCTTCGAACGGCGAGTATCCCTGCACGGTCTGCAGGTACTGGGTGAGCAAGAAGAAAGTGCCGAACATCGCGAAGAAGACCAGCGTTATTGCGCCGCTCGCCGTGCTGAAACGCCGATCCAAGAAGTAGCGCAGGTTCAGCATCGGATGATCCGTTCTGAGCTCCCAAAGGGCAAAAGCAAACAAGATCGCAGAGGCGGCAATGAAGGCTCCGATAGTCGTGCCGCCGCTCCACCCGTGTGTGGGGGCTTCGATGATGCCGTAAAGAAGAAGCCCGAGTCCGATGATGGATAGCGCCGCCCCCACGGGATCGAGTGGGGCTTCGCTGGGATCACGAGAGGTGGGGACGAGCCAACGTCCGCCCAGAAGAGCGGCGACGACAACGGGAACGTTCAACAGAAACACAGAACCCCACCAGAAGTGCTCGAGCAACCAGCCGCCGGCTACGGGGCCTATCGCCGCCCCCGCTGCAGACAGCCCGGCCCAGATGGCAATTG
>JALZIO010000252.1 GCA_030860245.1 Actinomycetota bacterium
GACTACTCGGGTAGGCCTCCGCATCATCTGAGTTTCGGACAGCGAAGACGCGTGGCGGTTGCAACAGTTCTGGCGATGGAGCCCGAGATCCTGGTGCTGGACGAGCCCACCTCCAACCTCGACCCAGCCAGCAGGCGGGAGCTCGCCGAGATTCTCAAGGGTCTGGATCTCACCATGCTCATGGTCTCTCACGACCTTCCCTACGCGCTCGAGCTTTGTCCGCGTTCATTGCTGATGAATGAAGGGACCATCGTTGGCGACGGGAACACGCGCGACATCCTGTCCGACAAGGGCTTGATGATGGCCAACCGCCTGGAGCTCCCCTACGGTTTCGATCCTTCCTTCGCCTCTTGAACGCCGGCGTAATGTGACAAGCATTAGGTCGACAAAATTCGGGTTGCCAGGTCACGATTGCCGGCGGGACCTCTGCCGAAGAGCGTGACTTGCAGGGGCTTGATGACACGGTCCGATGGTTGTCACGTCCGGCGGTACTACTCGCCGCAACCACCCTGTTGATAGCGGCACTTGTCGGCTCGTTCTGCCGGCCCCTCTGTGACCGATGCCGCACCGTCACACCAGTATTTCGGAGATCGCAACGATTGTGGGACCTCAACTGACGACACACTCAGAGGCATGCGAAGGGTAAGGACTAGGAGCTGAGCGCGGTGTCTGGCGCGGCGTGCTCCTTCACGCCCAGAAGCAGCATGACCGCCATGCCGACGCACAGCGCGGATACCAGGCCAACCAGACCGATGCCTCCTGCGGTGAACAACGGCTGCGCGATCAGCGCCCCGACCGCACGTCCCGTCGCGATCATCACAGTGAACAGGGAGAGCAGACGCTCGCGCGCGGCAGTCGCCATCTCACTGACGAATGGGATAGCCGCCACGACTGTCACTTCGAACGACGCGATCCAGATGACGACCACGATCGTCGCGAGAAGAAGGGACGAGCCGGTAAGGGAGAACGCAAGATAGGCGAGTCCCGAGACCAGCAGACCTCCAAGGAACATGCGGCGAAGCCCCGACCTGTCTGCGTAAAGGGTCACGAGTCCTTCGCCGAACAGCTCCGCGATGACGACCGCGATCGTGAACGTGCCGATACCGGCAACGGAGAGACCGAAGGAGCCCTCCAGCCACTGGCCATACACGATGAACGGAATTTCGGCGGCGATGCTGAATAGCATCGCTGTGGCGAGGATGCGAATCCTTGGGAGAGTGAGCTTGAGAGAGCGTTCCACCCGCTCCTGGGGCCGGTCCGATCCGATTCCCTGTGTCACCGCGACGGTACCGATCGCGGAGGCGACCGCAACGAGGATGAAGGGCGCCCGCCAGCTCGTGCGTTCGATCAGAAAGCCGGAGATAGGGACGACTGCGAGTAAACCGATCGACCAGGTGAGCTCCGTGATGCCAAAGACGCGTCCCCGCTCCGAGTAAGGGACGCGGTCGCCGAACCAAGCCTGCATGGGTATCCCGAACGCCGGCACGGCGAATCCGACTACGACGATTCCGATTCCGGCGACGAGAAAGATGTTGGAGGAGGCGGTCAGGACGCATCCGAGCGTCACCGCCACCATCGCGACGAGCATCATCCAGCGCCGTCCTCGCCGTTCGGACAGTCGGGCGACCAAGGGAGTGGCTAGGCCCCCAAGGTTCCTCAATGCGATCAACGAGGACAGCGCCGCCGGACTAACTCCCAGTCCGCGGGCGATGGCCGGCAGGAACGGATAGACGACCCGGAGAGCTCCGTTCGCGGCGCTGCGCGCGATGAACGTGGCCACCAGAGCACGCCTGACCTCCCTAGTCATGGCAAGAGAATAGGTGGCCCCCCGAGTGAACCGGGACCGGCCCCAAAGCGGTAGCCTCAACCGCCATGCCGGTCGAAGGAATCTGCCTCGAATGTCAGCGGACCGTCCATCTCGGAGATGGTGACGAGCCCCTGTGCCCGGTGTGCGGATCGCGGGTACTGGGCCCGCAGATCGAGGGGTCGCGCCTCAAGCGCATCGGCAAGAACGAGGCCGCCTTCAAGGCCTTGAATCAGGCGCGAGCCAAAAAGCAGGACGGCTCCGTGTTCGAGCTCGTGTGCGAGTGCGGGGACACGAACTGCGCCGAGGAGATCGAGATAGCGGCCTCCGAGTACGAACCCGTGCGGAGTCACCCCGCGCGCTTCCTGGTTCTTCCCGGACATGAGATAGCGGTCGCCGAGAACATCGTCGAGCGCGGTCCGGACTACTTCATCGTGGAGAAGAAGGGGCCGGCGAAAGAGGGGGCCGAGGAGGCCGAGAGCTAGGCGTGCTCGGCTAGGTAGTCGATGTAGAGAGGACGTAGTTGTTCCGCGACCTCCGCCTCGTCCGAGTGAAGGACGTCGGTGATGAGTGACGTGAGACTCACCACGTCGGCCTCGGCCTCTCCCTTGTGGCCCGCAGCGGCCTCGGCCACGGGAACGGCCTTGATGAGATCCCACAGAAAGCTCACATCGAAGTGACGGCGCGCGTGCGCCATCGCACGGTCGTGCAGTTCCTTGGTGGACAGCTTGTCTAACTCTTGGCGATCGCTCATCTCGGTGAGACTACATGGCTTGAGAATGGGTTCTCCGCAATCGTGTTCTCCTGTGCGCGTGCGCGATTAGCTCGACCGTGATGCTGCGAGCCTGGTTCGCGCGATGAAACATTCCGGCCAAGTCGCGCCCTGTGGGGGCATGGGTCAGCCACACCTCAACCTCTACCACCTCGAGCCCTGCGACGGCGGCGTCCAGCGTCATCGCGATTTCAACACCGAAGTTCGGCGCGAACGGCACGATGGCCGGCAGGGCGACCCAGCGCACTGCTCGTTGCCCCGAGAGCGGTTCCCTCAGTGCCCGGCCGGTGAAATGTTGCAGACCGGCCGACGCCAAACCCTTTGCCAGGCCGAAGCCGGCCGCCCCCTGCTGTGGTGGCAGATCGGCAATGGCCATGTCGGCGCCCTCGCGCCCTACGGCGTCGAGAAGCCGCTGAAGCTCCACCGCCGAGCTCCCGAGATCGCCGTCCGCGAGCAGGAGGGTATCGGGCACTCCGACGAGCCCGTCGACGATGCGCTGGCGCACCAGGCCGACACCCGCGTTGAGAGCGTCGCCCTTGCCGACGTTGCGCGGGAGCGAGAGACTGCACGCCCCGGCATCGTGAGCCTCGTATGCAGTGCCGTCGGACGACCCGTCGTCCACGACCACGACCTCCGAAACTGACGGCAGAGAACGCAGAGCCTCGACGGTGCCACCAATCCTGCCGCCCTCGTTCAGCGCGGGTACGAGCGCAATCGCCGTCATGAGACAAGTGACGACCGATCGGGGGGTGAGGTTGCCTAATCTGCTAGATGGAGGCGTTGACGATTTTCGCGAGGTCTATCAGGCGCGCAGCCACAGCACCGCAAGCGGCGGGAGCGCGACCGTCGCCGAATGGTCGAGTCCGTGCCAAGGGACCGGCTCGGCCTCCACCACGCCGAGATTGCCGACGTTGCTCCCTCCGTAGCTCTCGGAGTCCGTGTTGAGCGCCTCGGTGTACTCCCCCTTCGTGGGCAATCCGACTCGGAAGTTGTAGCGAGGTATGGGAGACAGGTTGGCGATGCAGACCAGGTGCTCGGAACGATCCTCGTTGGCCCTGTAGAACGAGATCACGTTGTTGTCCGCGTCGTTGGCGTCGATCCACTGGAACCCGTCGGGCTCGTGGTCGACCTCCCAGAGCGATGGGCTGTCCCTATAGACGCGATTGATGTCGCCCATGAGGCGCTGAACACCCGCGTGACGGTCGTCCTGGAGCGTCGACCAGTCGAGTTGGGCATCGTGATTCCACTCGCTGTACTGGGCGATCTCGCCGCCCATGAAGAGAAGTTTCTTGCCCGGATGCGCCCACATATAGGCGTAGAGCGAGCGCAGGTTCGCGAACTTCCGCCACGGATCACCGGACATCTTGTTCAGCAGCGACCCCTTGCCGTGGACGACCTCGTCGTGGCTCAGCGGGAGTACGAAGTTCTCGCTGAACGCATACATCAACGAGAACGTGAGCTGGTTGTGGTGATACCTGCGATGAATGGGGTCGTGCTTGAAGTAGTCGAGGGTGTCGTGCATCCAACCCATGTTCCATTTGAAGCCGAATCCGAGGCCTCCCAGGTAGATCGGACGGCTGACTCCCGGCCACGCGGTCGATTCCTCGGCGATCATCATCACGCCGGGGTGCTCACCATGCACGACGGTGTTCAGCTCCTTGAGAAAGTCGATCGCCTCGAGGTTCTCGCGGCCCCCGAATTGGTTCGGGACCCAGTCGCCCTCCTCGCGGGAGTAGTCGAGATACAGCATCGAGGCAACCGCATCGACGCGCAGTCCGTCGATGTGAAACTCCTCGATCCAGTACAGCGCGTTCGAAATGAGGAAGTTGCGGACCTCGGTTCGTCCGTAGTTGAAGATCAGGGTCCCCCAATCGGGATGCGAACCCTGCCTCGGGTCGAGATGCTCGTAGAGCGCAGTGCCATCGAAGCGCGCAAGGGCGAACTCGTCGCGCGGGAAGTGAGCGGGCACCCAGTCCACGAACACGCCGATCCCCGCCCGGTGCAGCGTGTCGATCATGTACTTGCAGTCGTCGGGGGTGCCGAAGCGTGACGTTGGGGCGAAGTAGTGGCTCACCTGGTAGCCCCACGAACCGCCGAAGGGGTGCTCTGCTAGGG
>JALZIO010000289.1 GCA_030860245.1 Actinomycetota bacterium
GAATTCTCCCCTGCGTATGCATCTGCCGAAGACCGGCGACACCGGCGGCGGCGGCCAATTCGACGAAGATCCCCTCCGCAGCCAGGGACCGGTAAGACTCGAGGATCTCTTTGTCCCTGACAGAACCGATGCTTCCTCCGGAAAGACGCGCTGCCTCAGTGGCTCCATTCCACGATGCAGGGTTGCCAATCCGAATGGCTGTCGCAATCGTCTTCGGGTCCTTGACGATCTTACCCGTCACGATCGGGGCAGCCCCGCCGGCCTGCCATCCGATCATCGTGGGCAGGTCGCTTATCCAGCCGGCGGCATATGCTTCGGTGTAGCCGCGCCAGTAGGCCGTGATGTTGCCGGCGTTTCCAACCGGCATGAGATGCATGTCGGGAGCTCGTCCCAGAGCTTCGACAATCTCGAACGCGGCGGTTTTCTGACCCTCGATGCGGTAAGGGTTGACCGAGTTCACCAGGGTGATGGATTGGGAAGCGGCCATCCGTTGTGACAACTGAAGCGCCTCGTCGAAGTTGCCTTCGATCTCGATAACCCGAGCCCCGTGAATCAGCGCCTGAGCCAGCTTGCCCAGCGCAACGTTGCCGGAGGGAATCAGGACCGCGCAGATCAATCCTGCACGCGCCGCATATGCCGCCGCCGAGGCGCTCGTGTTTCCGGTGGAAGCACACAGCACGGCGTCGGAGCCCTCCTCCAGCGCCTTGGAAATAGCAACGGTCATGCCGCGATCCTTGAACGACCCGGTTGGATTCAGCCCGTCCCATTTGAGCCACACGTCGGCATCGCACTCACCGGACAATCTGGCCGAGTAGATAAGTGGCGTATCGCCTTCGTCGAGAGTCACGATTGGCGTGGCCGCGTCCACAGGAAGGTGATCGAAATACCGTTTGATCACACCCCTCGCGCCCGCGACTGCAAGGGCGCGCTCGTTCATTGCCCCTCCATTGCGATAGCGTCACTCAACTTTCCGAGGTCCCCTCGACTCTCATCCTCGACCCGACTCTCTTCACGGCGTCAAGCTCCTCGAGGTCGCCAAAGGTCGCTGCATGCTGTGCCTCGGTCGCCTGATGCGTGATCAATACCAGAGTCGCTTGATCGCCGAAGCCTTCCTGCCGCACGCTGGCTATGGAGATGCCATGGCCTGCAAACATCCCTGCGACCGACGACAGCACTCCGGGTTGGTCTTGGACCGACAAGACCACGTAGTAGCGAACATCGACTTCGTCCTGGGGTTTGATGTGCGCGGGTTCCTGGTAGCAGGCACTGCCCGGACTACGACTACCGGACATGATGTTTCGGGCTAACTCGACGATGTCGCCAACGACTGCAGAGGCCGTCGGAGGCCCGCCTGCCCCACGCCCCAAGAACATCAGCTCACCAACCTCTTCTCCTTCGACGAAGACGGCGTTGTATGCGTCGCGGACGGAGGCGAGCGGGTGCGTTCGGGGCAGCATCGCCGGATGAACCCGCGCCGATACCTGCCCGCCCTCGATCTCGGCCACCGCCAGCAACTTCACCTCGTATCCCAGCTGGTGAGCTGCCTCGACATCCGCGGCGGTCACCCTGGAAATGCCCTCACGATGAACGTCGCCGGCTACAACACGGGCCCCAAAGGCAATCGACGCGAGGATTGCGATCTTCGCTGCCGCATCAAAGCCCTCGATATCAGCCGAGGGATCGAGCTCGGTGTAACCGAGCTCCTCGGCTTGGCCGAGCGCTTGGGAGAACGACGCTCCCGTCTCCGACATCTGGGTGAGGATGTAGTTCGTCGTCCCGTTGACGATCCCCATCACGCGCTTCACCCTGTCTCCTGCCAGTGACTCTTTCATCGGGCGCACGATTGGAATACCGCCGGCTACGGACGCCTCGAACAGCACATCGACTCCGGCCTCGTCTGCAGCGAACATGACCTCGCGCCCGAGAGTCGAAAGCAGCTCTTTGTTGGCGGTGACGACGTGTTTGCCACTCCTTATGGCATGAAGGATAAGGTCCAAGGCCGGCTCGATGCCGCCCACGGCCTCCACGATCACGTCGATGTCTGGGTCGCCGACGACCTTCCAGGGGTCGGTCGTAAAGGTTTCCGGCGGCAGCGATACCTCCCGCTGTTTAGAGAGACTTCGAACCGCGATGCGAGCCAGATCCACGCGGACGCCGGCCTTTTGTGACACATTGTCGGCGTGCTCGAGCAGAATGCGTGCTGTGGCGCCCCCGACGACTCCACAACCGAGCAAACCGACCCGGATCGAAGACCTCATGACATTCGCCTCGAGATCGGTGTTCCGTCGAGGTGACGGTCGAGGCGCAAGATGTCGTCGAAATTCTCGCGCCTGATGATCTCAGTCGCATCCCCCGATCCGACCATCACCACTGCAGGCTTTGGAATGCGGTTGTAGTTGGACGCCATCGAATACGTATAAGCGCCCGTCGCCGGAATGCACAAGAGATCGTCAGGCTGGACGTCATTTGGTAAATGCACGTTCCTCACGAGGACGTCCCCCGATTCGCAATGCTTGCCTGCCACGGTGACCGACGCTCCAAGGGGAGCATTCATGCGATTGGCGAGAAATGCCTCGTAACGGGCCCCGTACAGCGCAGGCCGGATGTTGTCCGACATGCCGCCGTCGACCGATACGAAGGTCCGTCCACCCGGAAGACGTTTGACCGTTCCGACCGAGTAAAGGGTGACCCCAGCGGGCCCCGCTATCGAGCGCCCCGGCTCGATCGCAATGAGGGGCTTTGGTAAATCGCGGACCCCAAACTCATGTGTGACGGCTTCGCCGATCGCTTTGACGGACGCTTCGGGGCGCGGAGTCACTTGATCGCTCGTGTGGGCGATTCCGAGCCCGCCGCCGAGGTTGACCTCTTCCGCTATGAAGCCGAGGCGATTGCGCGCCGCGTCAAGGAACCCAGCGAGGCGGCTGATTGCGAGCCGGAAAGCCGACAGTTCGAATATCTGCGATCCGATATGCGAGTGAAGGCCCACGACATGAGCGTTCGGAACATCGAGGAGCCGCTCCAGCGCGGCCATGGCGACCCCGCTGCCAAGGGAAAAACCGAACTTAGAGTCATGCTGTCCTGTCTGCACCGATTCGTGAGTGTCTGTGGAAACGTCGGGTGTGACTCTCATGAGCAGATCTGGCGGCGCACCGATCTTTGCGAGGCGGTCGATCTCATCGAACGAGTCGATGACAATCCGACCCACGCCTGCCCTCTGCGCCTGCTGAAGTTCCTCTAGAGACTTGTTGTTGCCATGAAAGACTATTCGGCGCGCCGGGAACCCCGCGGCCTGGGCCGTTGCAAGCTCACCCCCACTGCAGACGTCGAGTCCCAGCCCGAGGCGGTCAAGCTCCTCGCAAACTGCAACGCAGCAGAGCGCCTTGCTCGCGAAAAAGACATTCTCAGGCCCCATCGTCTGCGTGTAGGAGCGCGCTTTGGCTTCGAAGGTCATGCGGTCCAGGACCAACAATGGAGTCCCGAAGCGTTGCGCGAGTTCGGTGGTGTCGCAGCCACCGACCATCAGATGACCGTCGGGCAGGGTCCTGGCGGATGCCGGAAGCAAGTTGTGCATCGGTTGAGGGTAGCGAACACGAAGCCTTCCCTCGGCCTCACATGGATCGGAGTCCAAAAAGACAGCGGGTGTCTACTCCGGAAGCGTTTCGAGGCGGCCGGAGAACACCATCCGGCAGCTCCCGCCCACCTCCACACGCCCCTGCTCTGCCTGGATCCGGATGAGCGAGGGCCGGCCCATTTCGACCCCCTGCGCCACCGACAGCTCGACGGTGCCCAGCCGGGATGCGAGGTAGAGACCAAGGGCAGCTGCGGCGGACCCGGTCGCCGGGTCTTCCGGGATACCGAAATCCGGAAAGAAACCCCGCGCCCGCGCCTGGCCGGCTCCGGTCGCGGTGAAGCAGTAGGCGCCTTCGGGAGAGACTTCGCCGAGGCGCTCGGCGTCCGGACGGCACGCTCCGAGTGCGTGAAGGTTCTTGACCGGCACCATGAGCTGCTGCAGGCCGGCGTTCGAGTACGCAGGCCGCAAAAAGCCCGAGCGTCCGAGCTCACGCGCCTCGAGCCCGAGTGCGTCGGCATCGAGCCCGAGTGCGTCGGCAATCCTCCTCGGGGCGTTTGGATCGGTGTCCTCGACGTCCCCGGTGGCGGATCCGCTTCGCATGAACCACAGCATTTGCCCTCGAGCCCTGACGGGAGTCGGCCCTGCGGGCGAGTGCTGATAGACCTCGTCACCCGAGATAAGCCCCAGGTGCCGGAGTGTCCACGCTGTTCCTATTGTGGGATGACCGGCGAAGGGAAGCTCTTCCATTGGAGTGAAGATGAGCACCTCGTATGAATCCCGCGCTGCATTCGTCACGAAAGTAGTCTCCGAAAGGTTCATCTCCATCGCGATCGTCTGCATTTGGGGTCTCGACAGCTCACCGGCATGAGGGAAGACCGCAAGCGGGTTGCCCCGGTAAGGGGTCTCGGTGAAGACGTCGACTTGCAGAAACTCCATGTTCACATCCTCTCAGGAGCCGTCACTCCGAGAAGCCCGAGCCCATCGCCGATCACGCGCTTGGTGGCCACGCACAGCTTCAGCCGCTCTGCACTAAGCTCGTCGTCCTCGGAGATAACCTTGCAGTCCCGGTAGAAGGCGCTGAACGCGCCCGCAAGCTCCTCGATGTATCGGGCGATCCTTTGCGGGGCGCGCAAATGAGCGGCCTCGGGCACAACCTCTTCATAGGCGGCGAGTTTGCGCATCAACTCCGTTTCGCTGGGATGAACGAGCCGGTCCAAAGGCGCGTCCGCAGAGCCGGACTCGATCCCTTCCTCGTCCGCCTTGCGCAGAATTGAGCAAACGCGCGCGTGTGCATACTGCACGTAGAAAACAGGGTTCTCAGGCGCCTGTTGCTTGACCAGCTCGATGTCAAATTCGAGGGGCGATTCCATCGCACGCGTCAAGAACGTGTAGCGGGCCGCATCCGTTCCGACCTCGTCCATGAGCTCGTCCAGAGCAACAACCACACCTGCCCGCTTGGAAGCTTTGAGTGTCGTGCCTCCGCTTGAAAGAGTCACCACCTGGACAAGATGTATCTCGACTCGATGGCGCTCGTAACCGAGGGCTTCAGCGGTGGCAAACATCCGCGCAACCGTGCCGTGGTGGTCGGGGCCGAGCAAGTAGACGAGCCGGTCGAAACCGCGATCGAACTTGTGCACGAAGTAGGCGACGTCGGACGCGAGGTAAGTCGGCGCTCCGTTGGAGCGCACCAGGACGCGGTCTTTGTCGTCGCCGAGGTCGGTGGCCTTTAACCACAGTGCGCCGTCGCGCTCCTCCGCATAGCCCCGTTCGCCGAGACGGCCAAGGGCGATGTCAACGGCGCCCGATTCGTGCAGGGAGCGCTCGAGCGTCCACACCTCGAAGCGGGTTCCGAATCGCTCGAGCGATGCCCGTATCTTCCCCAGCATGCGGTTGGCGCCGAGCTCGAGCAGGGTGGTCGTCCGCTTCTCGGGATCGGCCTGGACGAGGTCGTCGCCGATCTCCTGCGATATCTCGAGGGCCATGTCGGCCACATAGTCCCCTTGGTAGCCGTCTTCGGGAAGCTCTGCATCGATGCCGAAATGGCGCAGATAGTGGGTCGCTATCGATTCGGCAAAAAGGGTCAGCTGCCGGCCTGCGTCGTTGAAATAGTACTCTCGGGTCACCTCGCATCCGACTGCCTGCAACAGATTGGCGATCGAGTCTCCAATGGCTGCGTGACGGCCGCTGACGACGTTTATCGGCCCGGTCGGATTGGCGGAGACGTATTCGATGTTGACCTTCGTCCCGGAGCCCGAGTCGGTGCGCCCGAAGAGGCTGGCTTCATCCGCAGCCCTGGCGACCACATCGTGGAGCCAGCCTGCCGATAGGTAGAAGTTCAAAAAGCCGGGCCCGGCTACTTCGACGCCCTCCACCAGTCCGGAGGCGGGGATGCGTTCGGCCAGCATCTGGGCGAGGGCGCGAGGATTCCCGCGCCCCTTGGCGAGGCCGAGCGCCAGATTGGTGGACCAGTCACCGTGCTCCCGGCGGCGGGGACGCTCGAATTCGATCACCGGAACGCCGTCGTGGAATACGCCCTCCGCGCCGGCCCGTTCGAGGGCCTGCCGGACGAGATCGGAGAGATGGTCGGTAATCATTGTTCTGTAGTGTAAGGAGTGGTCGCTGAGCCCCCGTAGCTCAGGGGATAGAGCACTCGCCTCCGGAGCGAGGTGCGCAGGTTCGAATCCTGC
>JALZIO010000300.1 GCA_030860245.1 Actinomycetota bacterium
CGATAAGGGTGGTATGGCGCAGACCTTCACCAAGGCGTGCCCCCACTGCAAGGCGATGGCGGACACGGCCTCGGACCGCTGCCGGGCCTGCGGGCGCGCGTACCGGAGCATGACGCAGACGCAGTGGGTTCTCGGGCTACTGATCGGGGCGGTCGTTCTCGCCGTGGCCATCTATCTCTCCGTTCAGCGCGTCGAGGAGTCGGAGCAGCAGATCGAGGCGCTGGGCGGCTTTATCTCGCTTCTGAACTCCTTGCCTCTCTGACCGTCTCCCTCGGCACGAGCGACGCGGGCGCGGGCATATCCGGCTCCGTGCCCGGTGCGGGCAGTCCGGCGAAGGGCGACTCGGACAACTCGGCGATCAGTCGCGCCCACGGCGTCGGCGAAGAGCCGCGGAGGGACGTCACGGTCTCACTTGTCGCGCACCGGCACCCCGAGCTCGCGTACATGTCTCGGACCCCGTACGGACCCCGAACGCGGGGTCCGGGGCGGTTTCTAGCGGTCGGGAACGGTCGCGCTCAGTCGGACGATATCCCTGCTTAGGCCCATCTTTCCCAGGCATTTCCAGGTACTTCGCCGGACCCCCAGGCCGCTCTCGTAAAGCGGGGGTCATGGGTTCGAATCCCATCGTCGGCTCTCGAGGAAGCCCGTGAATATGGGGATCCTTGTCTCGGTGCTTTTTCGACCGCCGAGAAGTGTGAACGAAAGTGCGAACAGGCGTAGGCGCCGAAGTTGACACTTCGCCGTCGGGGGCCTCCGCCCGCTCCGCACGCCGGATCGGACGACGTTCTCATCAGCGAGCAGCTGACGCTCCAGAAAATCGTTTCAGGCCCGTGTTCGCAAGCTGGGCGTAGCCTTGGTCCAAAGGTCGTCCGGTCGCTCGGACTGGCCAAGCCCGACGTCAAGTGCAGCCGCGTAGGTTCCCGGGCGGTCCTACGATCTGGCGGGTGGAGACGGTCGTTCCGATCATCGCTGGGATAGTGGCGACAGTCGCCGCCCTGCTCAAGGGCGGCGGGTGGCTTCGGAAAAAGCTGCGCGAGAGGAAGGCCCGGAAAGGACAGCGAGCCCTTGCTGCTAACCCGCCCTACCCAGTCCGCCTGACGTGCCGGGAAGAGACCGAGTTCCATCCCGGCAGCGGTTACCATGAGGGGCTGGTCTTCGAAGTCTTCAACCACTCCGACAAGCCGGTCACGGTCAAGGGCTTCGGCCTCGACATCACGATGCAGGGTCAGGCCGAATGGCACGAACACGAGTTGGCCCGGCACCATCCGCCCTACAACTTCCCGGCCCGCTTGGCCCCGAACGACGCCCTCGATGGCTACATCGACACGGACGTGCTCGCTGATGAAATTTACGAGCGCGGCGACCACGACTACGTCGTCTCCTGGTCGCCCTATGTCGAGGTCGCGGGCTTCGGCGAGAAGACGGTCGAGGCCGAGACGACCTGACCGACCGGGCTCGAGCAGACTAGGTCAACAGAGTGGCGCATCGGTGGAGTTCGGTGGGGCCACTCGGGAAAGGGCGATGTGGCGCCCCTCCGGTTCCTGGGCCACGGCGGGCCTTCGAACCGGGTCCGCCCGGCGGCTGGGCGAACGTGCGGCTGGGGTTCGGTCACGTGGGCGAGATTACGCGCTCACTGAGACGGCGACTGACCTGGTTTGGCCTAACGGCCCGTACCGCTACCGGCCTTACTTCGAGTCGCTCACGGGGGTCACGGAGGTCGATTCAGGCGCCGTGGGTGCGGAAGTCATGGAGGCGTTGCGCTTGTCCTCAAATCAGCAGGGGCATCGGGTGGTCCGTCCGCTGAACGTCCCGCTGCTCGGCAGTACGGGCGCCGGGAGCGCCGGGGTTCCTCGGCGGCGCTGCAATGGCCGGGCGAAGCCGCTTGACCGGACCCGGTTGTTGGTCCACCGCGTCACGGTGACGCGGCGTACCGGCGCACCGAGCCTCGAGTCATCAGCCTCTCTGCGCCCATCCGACCGCTGGCGGGAATCCAGGGCGGCTACCTGCTCCCGGCCCTCAACAAAGACGGGCGTCCGATGGAGGGGCGCGCTCGAGGCGATCTTGGCCTACCTGCGGTCCTTCGCGGCCCCGGCGATCAGGGTGAGGGCCCGGGGGGCAGAGCGCTGAGCCGCGTGAGTCGGCCGAAAACGGTACCGTCCCGTCCCAAGTAAGAGTTCAAGGTCTGTGCGAGCGAAGGAGAAGCCACGATGAGGAAACGACCAGCCACGCGCCTCCAGTCCGTGGGCACCTCGGTCCTGCGCTCCGCACTGGTGACGAACCTCGTGTGGATCGGGGCACTGAAGTTCGAGGACTACGAGGTCGAGAACATCGATCCCTTGGTCTCCTCGAGTCCGCTGCTCTCGCCCTTCCTCGAGAAACTGGGCAAGCAACAGACGGCACGGCTCATCGGGGTGACGGAGATAGCGA
>JALZIO010000309.1 GCA_030860245.1 Actinomycetota bacterium
GGCATTGGAGGCGCTCGACATCGGCGTCGGTGATGAGGTCATTGTCCCAGGATTCACATGGCAGGCAACGGCCGCGGCGGTTGTGGACGTCAATGCAATGCCAATCCTGGTCGACGCAGATCCCGAGACCTACTGTCCGGATCCGGACACCATTCAGGCCGCCATAACGCCCAGGACGAAAGCCATCATCGTCGTGCATCTCTACGACAGTCTCAGTGACATGGACCGCATACTCGAGATCGCGGCACGCCACCGATTGAATGTCGTCGAGGATTGTGCCCATTCGCACGGATCGCAATGGAACGGCCGCGGTGTGGGATCTCTGGGCGATATCGGCACTTTCAGCTTTCAATCAAGCAAGACACTCACTGCGGGCGAGGGGGGCTTTGTCACCACGAATGACCAGTCGCTCTTTGAACGTCTCTACAGCCTCCGTAACTGCGGCCGTCCGAGAAAAGGCGCTACCCCGCCGGCCACCCATCAGGTACAAAGCGGCAACTATCGAATGACGGAGTGGCAATCCGCGATCCTCCTGGCACAGTTGGAGCGATTCGAGGAACAAATGAGTACAAAGGAACGAAACACTGCGACTCTCGACTCGACCCTTGGACAAATACCAGGTATCAAGCTGATGAGGCGAGACCGTCAAGTGACGCGTCGCAATCTCTACGCCTATGTCTTCCGTTACGCCGAAGAAGAGTGGCAGGGTCTTTCCTGCCGGGCCTTTCGAAAGGCGCTGTCAGAAGAGACCGGCCTCGAGATCGGCGCGCCCTACCGTCCCCTCAACATGTCACCGCTCTACCATCCACAGACCAAGCGACGCCATCGCCTGAGTGACCACTATTGGGAGGCTCTGGAACCCGGCAGGTATTCATTGCCCGTGGCCGAGCACGCCTACCACCGTGAGGCAGTGCGCGTCCTGCATCAGGGCCTCCTCGCCGATTCCAAGGGGATCGGCCAGATCCCCAAAGCTGTCGAGAAGCTTCGCAGCTGGCTGCCCGAGCTGCTCGACTGGGAGCGCAGTTTGTCCGGCGGCGACTGGGCCACTCCCCCCGAGTAACCAAAAGAGTCATGAGTTCGACGAATAGCCGGCTGTTGCTTCTCCGTGCCCGAAAAGGGCGTCCCTAGGACAGCACGTACGGACTGTCGCGAGAGCGCCTCCAGCGACGTTCACCAAGCAGCCACTCCTCCGTCGGCTCCATACCGATCTTCGAAGCTACCCGACCCGAGGCGGCGTGTGCCGGGTGAACGTGCGCCACGATCTCCTCAACGCCACAGTCGAACAACCACGCGACCAGGGCTTGGGCAGCCTCCGTTGCATAACCTCGCCCCTGATGCTCCATCCCGACTATCCAACCCACGTCGGCTACGAGCCGTCCCTTGTGGGTGACCACCGTCGCCTGCACCGTGCCCAGAGACCGGGCGTCGTCTCTTTGGCGAATGACCCAGTTCAGCCACCGTTCCCTTCCATCAGGCGACTCCCGGCTCGACCACCCCTCATATCGCCCCCGGAGCTCGTCGAGGCTGGGGGCTTCGCCGCCCATGAAGTGATAGAGGTGGCAGTCGGCAAGTAGGGAGACAAGCTCATCTGCGTGATGAGGCAGAAGGGGAACGAGCTCGAGACGGGGGGTCTGGAGCAACCGGTTCCAACTTTCGTGACCGAGATCTACCAACGATCATCCCTCCTTCGATCGTGTGTTGGAGTGCGCTTGCAAAGGGGCTGGGGCCCTTGGACCACCTTATGTGGTGTGGTTGCTCGCACGAGATCCAAGCGGCGCCGTTCAGGCGTCCCTGCTTTGGCTACACTGTCGGCCATGGCCAACGAACAAAAGCTAAATGGTGCATCTCCCGTGATCCCAGGTTCCGCAGAGCGGGTTGAGAAGCCGACGGATGAAATGAGTACATTCGAGGCAACCTCCTACTTCTTCCACCACGCGGCCGACCGTGTTGGGCTTCGCGATGAGGTGCGCGAGGTTCTCGCCGGGTCCTATAGGGAGTTGTCAGTTCAAGTGAAGGCAAGGATGGACGACGATAAAGTCGTCGTCTTCCATGGCTATCGTATCCAGCACAACGGGGCCAGGGGCCCCTACAAAGGGGGCGTGCGGTTCCATCCATCGGTAGACCTGGACGAGGTGAGAGCCCTCGCAGCTTTGATGACCTGGAAGAACGCACTCGTTGACGTTCCCTTTGGCGGCGCCAAGGGCGGAGTGCAATGCGATCCGAATTCTCTATCTCAGTCAGAGCTGCAAACGGTCACCCGCAGATTCATGTCGATGATCGCCTACATCATTGGTGTAAACCGTGACATTCCCGCCCCCGACATGGGAACCAACGCCCAAACAATGGCATGGATGATGGACGCCTACGGTCAACAACACGGTCATACGCCTGGGATAGTGACGGGGAAACCGGTTGAGCTTGGGGGCTCGCCGGGACGGGATCAAGCCACCGGGCGCGGGGTGGTCATCTGTACAGCCGAAGCAGCCCAGCGCGCGGGCACCAGCCTAGACGGCGCTACGGTCGTCGTTCAAGGATACGGAAACGTCGGCTACTGGACGGCCGTCCTGGCAGCGGAGAGAGGCGCCAAAGTCGTAGCTGTGTCGGACGCGTCCGGCGGAGTCCTCAATAGCCAAGGGCTTGACTTGACTCGATTGACCGAACATTACAGAGAATCGGGCTCCCTGACCACCTACTCCGAGGCCGACCAGGTTTCCAACGAGGAACTGCTTGAGCTCGACTGCGACATTCTGATTCCCGCCGCAATTCAGGGAGTGATAGACAGCAGGAACGCCTCAAATATCAAGGCAAAGCTCATTGTGGAGGCCGCCAATGCCCCTACGACTCCCGCCGCCGATGATGTCTTGAAGGACAAAGGCATCACCGTCATTCCGGACATCCTTGCCAATGCAGGTGGTGTGACGGTGTCCTACTTCGAGTGGGTCCAGAACATACAACAGTTTCGCTGGGAGCTAGATCAGGTGAACGAGGAGTTAGAAAAGAAGATGACAGAGGCAACCGCTCAGGTCTTCACCAGAGCGGAGCAGGACAACACGTCCCTAAGGGAAGCTGCTTTCGATATCGCCGTCCAGCGCGTCGCCCATGCCGATGAGCTGAGAGGCTACGTGTAGATCGTCCAGGGCGGTCGTTCTCCAGGTGCGGCGACTGTTGCCCAGCTCAGCCACGTCAGTGGCAGCCTTTCCTGCTTTCACGTCAGATAACCCCCGCGCTTATCTTGGATGCCTCTCCGGTCGCGCCTGGTCTCATCGACGCAAGGATGGATCGCGGACGGCTCGCAAAGTGGCGCCACATCCATAGTGAGGCATACGATGTAACCATGGACGTGGTAACCCGGAGTGGGGACTTGGTCGTCAGGCGCATGCTTGACTCGAAGCCAGACTACAAGCTTATGGTTGGCTGGCGGAATCAGCCTCATGTTCGCTACTGGTGGGATCCCGATAAAGCTCCACTCACTTTGGAAGAAGCGATACGCGAGTACAGGCCGGACACATATTCCAATGCACCTACCGCTGCATGCATTGTTGAATTGGGAGGGAGGCCGATAGGTTTCATGCAGTTCTACCGGTTGAGTTCTTATGCTGAAGAGGCTGCAGAGGTCGGTGTCCCCTTCGACGAGCGCACTTGGGGAATCGACATATTCATCGGGGAGTCGGACGAGGTTGGACACG
>JALZIO010000338.1 GCA_030860245.1 Actinomycetota bacterium
CCGTCGACGGTGATTATGTCCCCGCGCTTGATCGCGTACTCCTGAAGAAGTGAGCGTACGTTGGCGTTGTTGTCTGCTATGCGTTCCGCGGCCAAGATCTGCACGTAATTCAGTTGCAAGAACACGGCCAGAAACGCGACGATGAGGCCTATTCCCACTCGTCTGATCTGGGGCTGCATCAGCTGCGTCCCCCTATAAGGATCTCCGACGTTTCGGCGGGAGCCGGGGTATCGGCTGTTTGGTGAGAGATCCTGACAAGCAACGCAATGAGGATGAAGTTCGACAGCAGGCTGGAGCCGCCGTATGACATGAACGGCAAAGTGATTCCGGTCAACGGCAGCAGCCGGGTGACTCCGGCAAGGATGATAATCGCCTGGATACCGAAGATCGCGGTCAGCCCCGCAGCGAGCAGTTGGCCGAAGTCGGTGCGAGCGTTCATTGCGATACGCAAGCCGCGCGCAACCAGAAGCATGAAGCAGATGAGGATCGCCGCGGTACCCATGAGACCTAACTCCTCACCGAGGACCGAGAAAATGAAATCGGTTTCCGCCGCGGGAATGATATCGGGCCGGCCCTTTCCAAGCCCCGTCCCGAACAGGCCCCCGGTTGCCAGTGCGAACAAGGACTGGGCGAGTTGGTAGCCCTCGTCCTGGATATACCGTGGATCGAAGACGTCAAGCCACGTGATCACCCGGACCTGCACATGACTGAATACCGAATATCCCACAAAGGCCCCGGCGAAGAACAACAACAGACCGAAGGCCACATAAACAAGTCGCGCCGTCGCTATGTAGAGCATCACGAGGAAGATGGAGAAGAAGAGGAGGCTGGACCCGAGATCCTTTTCGTAGAACATGACCGCAAGCGAGATGCCCCACATGACCAGAAGGGGGCCGAAGTGTTTGAGGTCCGGCACGTGAAACCCGGCGAGGCGACTCGATGCTATGGCGAGCAGTTCTTTGCGTTCGGCAAGATACGCCGCGAGAAATATGACCAGACACAGTTTTGCGATCTCGCCCGGTTGGAAGCTGAAGGAGCCGACCTTTATCCACAATTGCGCACCATTGATCTCTGTGCCAAGTGGAGTTGCCGGGATCATCAAGAGGCCGACCCCGGCGAATCCCAAGAGGTACTTGAAACGGGATAAGAGCGTGTAATCACGCACCACCATCAAGACGGCGATGAAGCAGGTAACCCCTACTGTCGTCCAGATCACTTGAGTGGGGCCATATTGATCGGGATCAAGCCGGTAAACGGCGGCCAGCCCCATCACGTTCAGTATTGCCGCAAGCGGCAGGACCAAGGGATCAGCGAGTCGTGCAACCTTGCGCAGAAAGATGTTCGCCACGATGTAGCAGGCGGCGACAGTGCCGATCAAGGGGGCGGCGAGCCCGAGAGACTCGAAGTCGCGCGCCACCGCAACCAGCGCAAGGGCTCCCATGCCGACGATCAGAGCCATGAAGAGAAGCCTTAGCTCGGAGTTTCGCCGCGAGGTGGCCTGCACTTTCAGGGGTTGCCCTTATCGGTCTGTGAACCGCCCTGGTTCTTCGTGGCGGGCTGCTCCTGCTCGAAGGCCTGGATGCGTTCCCTCAGGTTGGCCACCGTTTGCTCCGCTTCACCGAGTGAACCAACCTTGATCCCTTCGCGAACGTTCTCCTTGAGACTGCGCGTCGGAAGGCGCTCCCAGGCCAAATTCGAGTCGAGCTCCGTCTCCTTCAACGTGATGCCGCCCACCTCTTCGGGGATCCCACGATAGACCGTGATGGTGCCTCCATCGTCGACCCCGACAAAGAAGGAGCGCGACAGGAGGTAGCGCGCGCCGGCGTAGCCTGCAGCACCGAGTATCGCCAGTATGGCGACGGTGGCAAAGGTCTTTGCTATCCAGCGACCGCGCGATCGAGAAGCGGGGACGGCCGGCGCTTCGTCTACGTGTTGAAACTCACCTGTGTTGCCACCGTCCTGCGGGGGCGGCGGGGGGGCGCCCACGACGGCGGCTCGGTTCTGCGTATCGGATTCGTCGTCCTCTTGTTCTGTGACCAGGACGATCATGGCGGTGATGTTGTCCTGGCCTCCGGCTTCGTTGGCGGCGTCGACGAGATGATCAGCCGCCTCTTGTGGTTCGGGCTTGTCAACGAGAATCCGTGTGATCTCCTGGGGCGTGATCATGTCGGTGAGTCCGTCGGAGCAGAGCAGAAATCGGTCGTCGTGTTGCAGATCTCTCACGATTATGTCGACCTCGACGTTCGGCTCCACGCCCAAGACGCGCGTGATGATGTTGCCGTGCGGATGGTGCATAGCTTCATCGGGGTTGAGCCGGCCCTCCTGGACCATTCGTTGGACCAACGTGTGATCCTGGGTGACCTGTTCCAAATGCCCATCTCGCAGAAGGTAGGCGCGCGAATCGCCGACGTGTGCCAGGTGCGCCTGATGACCATCGAGCACGAGGAGGGTGCAGGTAGTCCCCATACCTTCGAGGGCGCGGTCGGTTCCGGCCCTATCGAGAATCGCCTGGTTGGCCCGGCGCACCAATTGTGTGAGAGAGCCGTCATTCCCATCCAGCGCGGAAAAGGGTTCTTCTTCGATGATTCCGATTGCGATCTGGGAGGCGACCTCCCCGCCCACATGTCCCCCCATGCCGTCGGCCAAGGCGAAGCGGGGAGACCTGGCGAGGAAGGAGTCTTCGTTTCCCTCGCGGACGCGGCCGGTGTCGCTGCGGACGCCGACGGAGATCTTCACTTGCGCATCTCGAACACGGTCTTGCCGATCTTGACCCGGTCTCCCCGTTGAAGCTCTGCAGGAGAGGTGAGCCGGCGCTTGTTCAGGTACGTGCCGTTCGTCGAGCCCATGTCTTCGACGACATAAGCCTCACCTCGAGGCGAGATCCGCGCATGGAACTGCGAAACGTAAGAATCGTTCAGGACGAGCTTGTTCTTCTCGGCGCGCCCAATCGTTAGCTCGTCGTCAAGGGAAAAAGTCTTGCCGCGCAGGTTTTCGCCTTCGATGACCGCGGCTTTCCTCGGTGCCTTTCTCGATCCCCGAGGTGGCGGGGCGGTTCGCGCGGGAGCAGGCGCCGTCGGCGCTCTGTTCTGGGCAGTTGCCGGGCGCATCTCGAGGAAGACTGCGCGCACCGCCCGGGCGACGAAGAGGTAGAGGAGGATCAGGAATACATATTTCAGGAGGTCCAGGACCAGGTCGGGCACTGTGGTCAGATGCCCTCTGCCTGGGTTGCGTTCGGGTCTGCTCTGCCGGTGCCCGGTTGGTTGCCCGGAGGCGTCCTATTGAAGACAAGCTCGCTGTTACCGAACAAGAGACGGTCTCCGTCCTGGAGGCCACTGTCGGTGATGGGCTTATTGTTCACGAACGTGCCATTGGTGGAACCGAGATCCTTGAGCTTCCAGTTCACCCCCTCATGGCGAAGTTCCGCATGACGCCTGCTGACGTTGGCATCGGCGAGGACGATATCGACGCTCGACAACCGTCCGATCACCACCGGAGAGCGCGTGATGCTGATGGTCTCGCCGGTGCGACCGGCGCCTTCCTGGACGACAAGGACGGCGCCCGAACCGGACACTCCCAGGCGCTCGGCGGTACTCATGGAGATCGCCCGTGTCGCCCCTAGGTCGGTTTCGTCTGGTTGTCGGGTGGCAACCGCCGGCGCCCGGTCGCCTTCGTCGGCGGTCAAGGATGACTCGACTCTGAACTCCCCGCGGCCAAAATCGTCTTCCTCGATGAAAACCACCTGGGGCCGGCCGGTGAGATTCCATCGGTTCTGCTTGGCGGTCTCGATGACCACGTCGGAGAATTCGTTCAGCAGACCTGCCTGCAATGGCAGGAAGCGCTCGTAGTCCTCTGGGCCAATGAAGATGCGGAAGTCGTTCGGGGCGTAGACGCGATTAACCGAGATGGTCTTGTTCTCCCCCATCTCTCGCTGCAGGCGCCGTCCGACCTCTAGAGGTTGGAGCTTCGAACGGAACAGACGGGTGAAGAAGCCCTCCATAAAGCCCTCGAGCCCTTTCTCCAGGTTGCGCGCAAAGCCCATATCGGCTTGATTATGACTGCACCAGGTGCTCTAGGTCCTGTTAGCCTGAACATCCAGCTCTGAGGAATTTGGCTCCGTCGCCTGGGCGAGTGGTGGAACGGTAGACACGCTGGCTTCAGGTGCCAGTGCGCGGTAAGCGCGTGGGGGTTCAAATCCCCCCTCGCCCACCACTAGGTTCAGGTCAACTGCGATGAGTGACCGGTTCATGCGACAAGGGTCTACCAATTGCTACCAAGCGCGCCCAACCTCCTGCCGGAACACGCGGCTGAAGCCGGCTTGTATCAGGCCCGCGGGGCGCACGTCGCTTACCCAGAATAGCTGCCGGTCTCCCGGCAACTTCGATAGCATCCGCGTCGGTGCAGCGATCGAACCACGTGCTGGGCGCTGATACCGCAAGGGAATCGGGTGGCGAGCTGTGCTGGTGATGCCGGGGATGATGTTGGAGTGTCCGGGTTCGAGCTGCCGAGAAACCTTTTGTGGGCAGTGGAGGAGCAGGAGGTCCCGGGTTCGGCACGCCTGAAGTGGATGGTAGCCCTGCCACGCATCGTCGACGACCTGGCGCGGCGGTGGTCGCTCGACGTGGGTCGACCTTTCCAGCCTGGCGGTGTCGCCTCCTGGGTAGCCCCCGCGCGCAATGCGGCCGGTGAGCCCCTTGTGCTGAAGCTCGGCTGGGCACATGACGAGGCATTGCACGAGGCCGAAGGCCTGGTGGCCTGGGACGGCTGCGGGGCGGTGCGACTTTTCGACGCGCTGATGGTCAATGAGACGAGCGCGCTGCTGCTCGAGGCGTGTGAGCCTGGCACCTCCTTGTCGCGGAGTCTGCCGCCACCTGAACAGGACGCGGTCGTCGCCGGCCTGCTGCGCCGGCTGTGGATCGAGCCGTCGGCGGGTCATCCGTTCCGCTCGCTTAAGAGCATGTGCGACTGGTGGGCCGACGAGTTTGAAAAGAAGTACGCCGCTGTAAAGTCCCAGGAGCCCCAGTTAGACGCCGGTCTTGCGAGGGCCGGCATCGAGTTGTTTCGGAGCCTGCCGGGCACGGCCGAGCGCTCCATGCTGCTGTGCACCGACTTGCATCCGGAGAATGTCCTGGCTGCTAGACGCGAACCTTGGCTGATCATCGATCCAAAGCCTTACCTCGGCGACCCCACGTATGATCCGCTCCAGCACATGCTCAACTCTCCCGACCGCCTCGTCGCGGACCCGGCCGGCTTCGTGCAGCACATGAGCGAGCTTCTGGACCTGGACGTCGAACGACTAAGGCAGTGGGTCTTCGCTCGCTGCGTCCAGGAGTCCGTCGACCAACCGCACCTACGTAGTGTGGCAATAGAACTCGCCCCCTGATTCCGACAACCGCCGGGCCGATACAGGGCCCGCCAGCGGACACCCAAGGTGGCTCCGGTCGCTCGGCGAGGGCTGTCAACACCGCAAGGTCAACACCGCAAGGGTGTAGGAATCGGCCCTGTTTAGGTCAAGTTCGTAGCTTCTCCTCCACGGCGCCGACTGTCTCCTGGAAAATCCAGGTATACTATCTACTCGCGGGGGCGGTCGTGAAATACTTACGGTTGTTTGGGCGCCGGGGGGTACTTTCTGCGCCGGCCTTCGTTGTACGGGTTACCAAGGTTGTGGGGCGAGTAGTGGGAGCAAGTCGATGGAACGCGAACAGGACAGCAAGAGCTCAGTGGGAAACTTATTTCCTCCTGCGGTTGAACCTCGGCCGATCCTTGTCCAGGATGGCTCTCCGCCGGACGCCCTCGACCGGGAGCCGATTGTCGAACGCCTGGCCAGCTTCGGCTGGGTGGTCGCCCTGGTCGGCCTTCTCTACATCGGCGTTTTGACCGGACTGCGAGCCACCGGCGTGTCCGATGACCTCGGCAAGCTGGTCGAAAACAGTGCAGCGCGAGTGGCCACCGCGCTCGGAGTGGAGCAGGATCCCGACTCGACCCCGTCCGAGCCCGAGACGGCCGACGATGGGAGCCGGCTGACTCAATCGGCCGGCGCGCCCGAGGCGAGCTCCCCGGCGGCGGCCGTGCTCCAGGATTCCGGCGCGGCTGGTCCCACGGCGGAATCGAATGACTCTGGACAAGGGAACCGCGGTAACGGCGGATCCGACTCCAACGGCGGGTCTGGCTCCGGTGGAGGGTCCTCCTCCGGCCCGTCGAACGGGTCTGGCCCCGGGTCCGATGATGAACCCAAGCCGAAGCCGGATGACGATCCGTCGCCGAACCCAGGTCCATCGCCGACACCGAATCCGGATCCGGACCCCACACCCGGCCCGACGCCGGACCCGACTCCCACCCCGGACCCGACACCGACCCCGGATCCGACACCCACACCTACTC
>JALZIO010000339.1 GCA_030860245.1 Actinomycetota bacterium
CTCTAGGACTCGCTGAGCAAGACTCGACGGATGACCGATCCAGATCGGTGCGCCGAGGATGAAGATGTCGGCGGCCAGAATTCGTCTCCGCAGTGCCGGCCAGTCGTCTCCTTCACCCTCGTCCGAGGTCACTCCGGGTGGCACGTTGTAATCTACGAGGCGCTCCATAGACCCCTTGACACCACGTTTGGCTAGCTCATCTAGGACCTGGCGCAGGAGCAACTCGGCGCTGGAAGGAGCCGGCGAGGGTTTGAGTGAACAGTTGAGGGCGAATGCGGTGAGATTAGCCAATCTCAGGATTCGGTCAACAGCAAGAAGACTGCGCTGGTTACTCCCGATAAAACTAGTTTGTGGAACAGATCCGTTAGCAGCGGCTTGGTCCCCCACTTGTTGGGAAGAGGCTGGATCTTCAGAGTTCGGTAGAGCAGCGCATCACTCGTCCACAGACTGACGTAATGGACCGCTGATGCTGCAAGGGGATTGAGAGGAGTTAATCCGAGGAGGCCCCGGATCGCTCCCCAGGTAATTCCGTGCGCCCAGTGCACCGCCTGCCCAAGTTTTGCAGCCTGCGCGCCGGTCTCGAGTCGCGGCTTGATCAAGATAGCCCCTACTTCGGTCGTGACCATGCTGTCTACCCGGCCGGTTTTGGCTTGTTCGAGTTTCTCAGAAAGGGTCATAGCGGCGGTGCCCACGACTCCGGCCGCCAACCCTTTGAGGACTACTTCGAAGACTCCCGGATCAGGCAAGAGCTCCCCCTCTCAAGATCGAGCCTAGTGTGCAAAAAGCTGCCGAGCAGGAGTCAATCGTACACCGATTGTACCGCGTAGTACAGAACCGAGCCCCGGGCCATCATCTGAAGGTGCGCAGGAACGCATAGGCAGCATCAAGCGCGCCCTGCATTGGACCGAGATCTTTCTTCGTGTTCGCGAGGAGGTAGCCGCCCTGGATCATCGCCATTGTCGTTTCCGCCATGGCAGAGCAGTTGGCGGTCTTGCGAAGGTGGCCACCTTCTTTAAGGACCTCAAGGCCCCTAGCCAGATATCCCTCCCATTCCCGGAAGGCCGCGGCCACTTCCTTTCTGAGGCTTTCATCCCGATCCGCCATCTCAGCTGCCAAGGATCCGAGTGGACACCCGCCTATCAAGTCCCGTGCTTTGTATTGGGAAACGAGCTGATCCAGCCACGACCGGACCCCCTTCCAGGTCGTCAGTTTCTCGATGAAGGGTTCTTGGGCAGCTATATACCGCCGGAATTGGAAGCTGAGAACCTCGTGAACGAGAGAGCTCTTGTTCTCGAAGTAGTGATAAAACTGGCTCTTTCCGGTCCCGCTCGCCTCGAGGATCTCATCAATCGACGTTCCGGCAACCCCTTGTACATGCATGAGATCAGCAGCGACCTGCACTATGCGTTCTTTCGCCCCAGAGGCACCAAGGGTTTTCGCCATGAGATCTCCAGTCTGCCCTCTCCGGACCTGCATGGCCCGGTGGCAACGGCCAGTGGAGGATCCTAGGCAGTCCATCATAGGCCGATCAAGAGACGTGTTCGGTGGGCATTGCCTGTTGGGACGGGTTCGAGTCTCCCAAGAGGCTTACTGAACGAGCCGATCGGGCTCTCTACGAGGCCAATCGCACAGGACGCGACCAGGGCGGTTCTTGCAGGATAAACGAGAACCGGCGCACGGCGCGGACCCTATGACGCAGATGCTGATTCAAGGATGTCGCTGCCGAGCCGGGCGAGCTAGGTCCCGGCAAGTCCCCCTGCGAGTGAAGCCTGTAGCGCGCGCCGGGCGAGAGCGTAAAAGATGACGGCTGGGATGACGTAGATAATGGCGAGCGCAGCGAGGAAGCCCCAATCGACCTGAGTATATGAGACCCAGGCGCGAAACAGCCCAATTGAGATCGGGATCTTGTCTTGATCGGAGATAAGGACGAGTGGGATGAGAAACTCATTCCATGCGCCGATGAATGCGATGAGCGCGCCTGCTCCAACCCCGGGGCCGGCCAGCGGTAAGACCACCCGGAAGGCGGCCTGCAGTCGATTGGCGCCGTCGACCCAGGCGGCCTCTTCGATCTCCATCGGTACAGTGTCGAAGAATCCCTTCATTATCCACAGTGCCAGAGGCGCCTCGATGGCGGCAAGTATCAGAACGACGCCGTGGTAGGTGTTGAGAAATCCGAGATCCGTTGCGATCACGTACAAAGGAGCGATGGTCGCAGTAGGGGGGATGACGCGAGTGAGAAGAATCCCGAGCATCAGCACGCGGCGACCGCGAAAGTCATAACGCGATAACGCGTACCCGGCCAACGTGGTGACAACCACGAGGATGATGGTCGCTCCACCGGCGTAGATCAAGCTATTGATCATCAGGCGCACGCCGTCTTCGTTGGCGAACAGGTTGATGAAGTTCGCGATCGTCCACGTTTTGGGCACCTCGACGGAGATCGATGCATCGCTATCGAAGGCCGCAAGCAAAAGCCACGAGAAGGGAATCAGGGCAAAAAGGGCTAGGGCGCTCAGCAGAAGATAGGCCCCGATCTTGCCGGGGCTGCGCCGGCGCGACGACCTCTTGGTGTCCCGGAGGCGACCGCTAGGCGCAACTTCCTCTTCGGCGGTGATATCGACGCTCATACCTGGTCCCTCATCAACCGCACGTAGTAGGTGCCCAAGCCCAGGAGAATGGCCAGCAGCAGAACGCCGGCAGCGCTTCCGTAGCCAATCTCGAAGAACTGAAACGCCTGGTTGTAGATGTAAATGCCGACGATCTCGGTGGCGTTGCCGGGCCCGCCGCGCGTGAGGAAGTAAACGAGGCCAAAAATTCCGAAGGTCGTGATTGTTGTGAGCATCAAGAAAGTGAGGATTTGCGGTCTGAGAAGCGGGATGGTTACCCGGCGAAGCTGTTGCCACGCGCTGGCCCCGTCCACCATGGCCGCCTCGAGCACGTCGCGCGGCACCCCCTCGAGCGCCGCAATGAACAAAACCATCGCGAACGACAATCCGCGCCAGATGTTCACGATGGTGACCGTCTCCATGGCGTATTCCTGGAGCCATTGGATTGGGCCGGCTCCGAAAATCCCAATCATGCGGTTGATGAGTCCGGTTTCGGTCCCATTGACCATGCTCGCCCAGGTCAACGCGGCGACGGTCTCTGGCACAGCGAGAGGCAGCACGAAGATTACCGAGAACAGCGGCACTGCGCGCAGTTTCCACCCGGGGCGGCTAGCCATCAAATAGGCGATCAGGAAAGCGAAAAGCGTTTGGCCGACGATCGCCGAGAAGAATACGAACGCGACGGTGCGCAATAGTGAGGCGTAGAAATCTCCGTCTGCCAGCAAGCGCGTGTAGTTATCGAGTCCGACGAACGAGGGATTCATGGCGGTAAGTCCGGTTAGCGCTCTGTTTGTGAAGCTCTGGTAAAGGGCCCAGAGCGCAGGCCACACCAGGAAGATCCCTATGAGTATCAGTGCGGGCGCAAGAAAGGCTATGACGGTCAACCTATCCCGCCAACCGTCAACCCGCCTCACGAGCCCCTGCTCCGGATCATCGCTTCAGACGTGTTGTAGACACCGAACGACACCTGACGTTGGCGCGCCTAGAGACTCGCGACGTTGTCTTCTCCGAGGAGCTCGGTGGCCCGCGCGGCGAAGGTCTCCGCTGCTTCTTCCCCGGTCATCTGGCCGGTGATGACCTGCTCGGTTGCCTCACCAATGGCCTGTACGATCTTGTCCGTACCAGGCAAAGGAACGAACGAGCGGGCCTTGGGGAGCTGGCGTTCGGCATCAATCAAGAAGTCATAATCGCTGTAGGGCTTTACGTTTTTGAGGTCGTCGCGGGGTGACGCAGCGCCGACCGTCACCGCGTTCTGAGCCATGAAGTCGCCGCTCGCCAGCCACTTGACCAACTCCCACGCCTCCTCGGGATTCTCCGTGTCGGCGGAGATGGCCCACACCCACCCGCTCGAACCCCACACAAAGGTGTCCTCACCGCTGGCCGTCGGAAACTCCCAGGTTGATACTTTCTTGAATAGGCCGTCGATCGGAGCTGCTCCTTCCGGGCCCCAGTCGAAGATCCAGCACCACGTGCCACAGGTTGTCGCCACCAAGTCTCCCTTGGGAAAGGCCTCGTACTTGGTCGGTACCCACGGTTCCGGGTTCAGCAGCGGATCGACCGGCATCACGCCAGCTTCGGTGAGCGCCTCGTAGTAGTTGAAAACGTCTGTCAGTCCCGGGCTCGCGACAATCCATTTGGACTCCTCAGCGTCGTACAGCGAGCTACCCGTCCCCAACATGAGGTGAATGAAGCCCTCGAAGAACGTCCCGCCGCCCCACGCCTCACCGGCCGGAAAAAGCAATGATGGCTCCCCAGATTTGCGCGTCACTTGCGTCATGCGATCGAGTAGGTCCTCCCAGCTCTGCGGCTGCGCAGTGGAGATGCCGTCCGATTGCAGCACGTCCTTGCGGTAGAAGAGCTGGACGATCTGGGCCTCGCGTGGGACTGCGTAGATCTTGCCATCCGGCTGTACCAACTCGTCCCGCAACTGCTCGTAGAAGTGGTCGTCCCAATCGGTCCACTCCTCGGTCATCGAAGTAACGTCGAGTAGGAAACCGCTGGTGGCGAAATCTACTGTGCTGCTATTGCCGAAGGACGCAACGTCGGGGGCGTTGCCAGAATTGTAGTCGAGGGTCAGCTTGGTAGTGAACTGCGTGTCTTCGGCCGGCCCCTCGAGCAGCTTGACCGAGATCTCTTTGCCCTGCTCTTCCATGTCTTGCTCAAACTGAGGAAGAAGTTTCTTCAGCAGTTCGACGCGCGGCTCTTGATGATCGAGCAACGTGAGCTCGACCGGTCCTCCTCCATCCCCTCCGGAGTCGCCCGTGCACGCCGCCGTCACTGCTAGTACGACCAGGGTTACAACCAGCGTAAGAGCGGGCCTGCGAAAGTTCCTTCTTGACGCGGAAGTCATCGTAACAACCCCCCCTCTTCCCCGTGATCGTGGTAGCAGAACAGTTTGACCCCACCCCGGTTCGTCGACGGAGTATAGCTCAGATGTATCAGGACATCCTTCCGTCGCTGTGGCCGGAGTTCTCACAGGAGTTCTCTTCGCGACACCCGCCCCGGCGAGCCGTATGCCATCTGGCGAACCACTCGTCTCGATCTCCCACAGCTTGGCCTTCCAACCTCCTCGGTAAAAATGATGCCGCTGCCCCATGCCTCGCCCAGGGCCTTCATCCGCTCCGGGTTCTCATCCAGCTCGGCGGTCATGCCGGGAGCCGGGCGTAGACGACGTTGTCGACGAAGCGGCCCCGTTCGAAGGTGTAGTC
>JALZIO010000014.1 GCA_030860245.1 Actinomycetota bacterium
TGTGGCGCAACAGCGCCGCCACCACCACGTTTTGTAGAACCGTCAGGTCGCCAAAGACGCGCACGATCTGAAAGGTGCGGGCGATACCCGCGGCGCAGATGCGATCGGGCCTCATGCCCGTGATCTCCTGGTCGCCGAACACCACCCGGCCCCCGTCGGGTGTCCGGAACCCCGAGATCTGGTCGAACAAGGTTGTCTTCCCGGCGCCGTTCGGGCCGATGATACCGACCAGTTCCCCATCGTTTACCTCGAACGAGATGTCGTGGTTGGCCCGCACACCACCGAAGCTCTTGGAGAGGTTCTCAACCGAGAGAAGAGCCATCAGCGAGCCCGCCGCAGATTCCTCAAACGCTCTCCAAGCCCAATCAGGCCGTTCGGCTCGAAGGCGGCGATCACCATCACCAGCAATCCGTAGGCCACCAGGTTGAGAGCCTCGCCCGTGCCACCCAAGTACAGTCGGGCCGACTCGGTCACGGACAGAAGGGTGGTGGCGCCGATCACCGGCCCCCACATGCTGCGCACGCCGCCGAGCACCGCGGCGATCGTTATCTGAATCGACACGGTGAGCCCGAACATGCTGTCGGGATCCACGAACAACAGATACTGCGCGAAGAAGCCGCCCGCCACCCCGACGAGGAGGGCCGAGAACGAAAATGCAATTTGCTTGTAGCGGGCGACCGGGATTCCGACCGACGCTGCGGCATCTTGGTCCTCTCGAATTGCGACTAGATAGTATCCGATGCGCGATCGCAGGACCCATGCCGTTGCCAACAGCGCAAGCAGCAACATGACTGCGGCGATGTAGTAGTACTCCCACTTTTGTTGCCCTGAGAACTGCAGCTCGAGCAGGCTGTCGTCCTTGATTGGGATCGAAAGACCGCGTGCCGCACCGACGAACTGCCAGTTCAAGAAGACCAGAAGGGCGATCTCGCCGACAGCAATCGTTGCTATCGAAAAGTAGTGACCCCGAAGCCTGAATACCGGCAAGCCGATGACCGCCGATATCGCGACCGCGAGCAGCGCGCCTATTAGCAGCCCCAGCCACGGATTCAGGTCATATCTGACCCCGCCCATCGCCGTTGTGTACGCGCCGATACCGAAGAAAAGCGCGTGGCCTAGCGAAATCTGACCGGTGAACCCTCCTAGCAGGTTCCATCCGGTTGCCATGAGCGCAGTCATGCAGATCAGGACCGCGACGTTGTGCTGAAAGGGCGCACTGTAGACGACCGGCATGAGCCCAAACACGATCAGAAACACCACCCAGGGAACCAGCCCACGTCGACGCCCCGCCCAGGGTCGACGCACTCCGGATCGTTCTTCGGATTGAGTTGTTTCCGCGACTCCTGCGCCGTCCTGCCCGGCCATCTATCTCCGTCCCAGCAGACCCTGCGGTCGTATAAGGATCACAGTTAGAAACAACAGGAAGACCCACAGCTCTTTGTATTCGGCCGCCAGGTAGAAACCCGCGATGTTCTGAATCAGTCCGACAAGAAAAGCGGCTATCAGCGCTCCGCCTATGGATCCGAAGCCGCCCAAGGCCACGATCACGAAGGCCGTGAGCCCGTATGCGATACCCGCGTTCGGATGCACAGGCTGGTAGGCGGCGACCAGCGCAGCAGCCACGCCGGTGGCGAGACCCCCTACAAACCACGCCAGCGCAAACATGCGGTGTGGGTTGATACCAAGCATTGCGGCGGCCTCCCGGTCTTGCGATGTCGCCATGAGTGCCTTGCCTGCGCGCGTTTTCCAGACGAACAGTCCGATTGCACCCGTTCCGAGAAGGCTCACAACCGCCGCGGCGAGTTGCGGGCCGGGGACGGCAACCCCGCCGATAGAGCCGCCGAGGTCCGTCAGTACGGTGCCCTGAATTCCCCTGAAGTTAGACGTGAAGAGCGCTTGTGCCGCTCCTCTGAGAAATATCAACAGACCGAAGGTCACGAATATCTGGGACAGCAGGGTGCCTCGCATCGCCTTCCGGACGAAGGTCGCGTATGCAAGCGCGCCCAACAACCCAACCGCGAGGGCCGAGAGCGGAACCGCGAGAAGCGGATCGATTCCGGCGAAGCTCCACGAAAAGAAAGCAACGTACATACCGACCATCACGAACTCGCCGTGTGCAAAGTTCACGATGTCGACCACGCCGAAGATCAGGGTCAAACCGACTGCGATCAGGGCGAGTACCGCGCCCAGGAGCAGGCCACTGACAACGGTCTGGGCAAAGGCCTCCACCGGTATTTACCCCCGCTTCGAGAACTCCGGCAGCGGCCACACTACGTCGGCCGTTGAGTCCTCAAAGGGCCATATCAGCTTGTATCCACCTTCGATGTACTGCAGGATCACGCCTCTGGCTAGCTCGTTCTGGCCCGTGTCATCGAAGCTGATTCCATCCCACGGCATGATCGTTTGTTCTGCCGGTACGTCCATGTTGTTCATGGCCTCTTGGATCGCCTCGGGTTCGGCCGAACCCGCCTCGTCGATCGCCTGGAAAAGCGTCAGCGCGGCGGTGAAGTCTCGCGCGGAGTTCTCATCCATCGGGTGCCCGTATCGTTCCTCGAACATCTCCGCCACCTCAAGTGCCGCAGGGCGATCCTTGACAGCGTCGAGAGCCCACGCGGCGCGCGAGATTGTGTAGTTGCCGGCATCTCCAACGGCCTCGAAGTACGCGGAGTCGGAGTACCCCGCGCCGTAGGCGAGGATGTTGGGAACGTAGTCCAGCTGGCGAAAGGTCTCTGTGAAGACGATTGCTTCCGGCGTGTAGGAGGCTTGGAAAACCGCATCTGGGTTCTCCGCTTTGATCCTGGATGCCTCCGGCGTGACGTCGTTGACCCCGTTGCCGTGAGGAACTGTGGACACAAGTTCATAGCCGCGCTCGTTCGCAACCTCTTCTGTAACCTCCGCCGCGTCGGTTCCGTAGGCCGTGTTCTCGTGAAGGATGGCAATGCTCTCGACGCCGGCGTTTCTCTCGACGTTGAGCTCGTCGAGGAAGTCGAAGAATGATTCCGCAAAGGTGCGGTCGGAAGGGCCCGTCCGCCAGAAGAACTGGAGGTCCCGGCCCTCGGTGAGCTCGGGCGACGACGAGGACCCGTTGACGAACGGAACCCCCAATCGCTCTGCTCGCTCGGACGCCGTTAGCGTCACGGACGAGAAGTAGGCACCGATCACGCCGGAGACGTTTTCGCTGGTGATCAGCCGCTCGGTCTCCGAGGCGCCCGTTTCGGGGTCCTCTTCGTGATCGGCGGAGACGATCTCGATCGCCGCGCCGTCGAGATTCGGTAGACCCTCTCCGGATGCGAGGGGTAGATCCATGTCTACGTCCTCGTTGACGATCTCGGCGGCCAGCTCCACTCCCTCGAGAGTCCGCTGACCCGTTGAAGCAGACGCACCGGTGAGTGGGAAGATCGCACCGATCCTGACCGTGTCTCCGTCGCTCCCGTCACCCCCTGTGTCTGCCCCGGGCGCGCACGCAGCCGTCACCGCAACTATGAAAACGAAAATGCAGCAGAAAAGCCGCCGCATAACATGACCCCCCGATCAGACGATCCCTTCCATCCCTATCACAACGACTCGACACGAATCGACTAGATGGTCAGCCAAAGGCTCCGCCGCCGAGCATATCAAGCTCATAGTTGGGGACGTCCGTCACGAACATACATCCGGGGCTATGCGTGATCATCCACTCCGACCTCGCTTCGAGACCAACCGACTGAGGCGTCACGCCACAGCCCCAAAACACGGACACCTCGCCGCGCCTTACGGGCACCGGATCCCCATACTCCGGACTATCAATGTCCCGGATGCCTATGGCGGCCGGCTCTCCGATGTGGATGGGCGCTCCGTGGGCACCGGGCAGCCGGGACGTGATCTGAACGGTGCGGCTGATCATGGCCGCCGGGATCGGGCGCATTGAGACGACCATCGGTCCGGAGAAGGGTCCGGCGGGGTTGGTCTGGATGGTAGTGCGAAACATCGGAACCGTGCAGCCGAGTTCTTGATGGCGCACCGGGATGCCGACCTTCGTGAGCTCGTCCTCAAAGGTGAAACTGCATCCAAGCAAGAACGCAACCGAATCGCTGGTCCATTCGGAGGTGATGTCCGTGACCTCGTCCTTGAGCTCGCCGTGCCGGTAGATGCGGTAAGCGGGTACGTCGGTCCGGATGTCGGCGGTCGACGCTGTCAGTCTGGGGACCGGGTCGCCGGGTTCGAGCACCTCCATCACCGGACAGGGCTTGGGATTGCGCAGGCAAAACACGACGAAGTCGAAGGCGAGATCCCGTGGAAGCACGACCAGGTTCGCCTGCGCAAAGCCGGGGGCCTGTCCGGCCGTCGTTCCCGTCCAGCTTCCCGTCCGGATCTCGGCCCTAAGCTCCGCGGGAGTTGCGAAGAGTGGTTTCATCTCAAGAGGACTCATCCCCATATCACCTGGGCGACAACCCCCATGATACGAACGCACAAGGCGGGAGGCACCGCGGAGGCTACGTTGATATTAGCTCAACCCCATATCTCACCTTTGGGTGATTCCGCCCTCGTAATCGACGTGGGTGAAGAGATCGGTGAGGAAACGCACGCGCGGGTCCGGGCGTTGGCTCACCTACTCGAGTCCGACCCGCCGGGCGCCATGATTGAGTTCATCCCTGCATTCACCAATGTCACCGTCATCTACGACCCGCTCCACGCGACGTACAGCGAGTTCGCGACGCGCATTGAAGCGATGCTTCAATCGACTTCAGAAGAACTCGAAACGATCGAAGCACGGTCCGTCGTGATTCCGGTTTGTTACGGAGGCGAGTTCGGACCAGATCTCGACACCGTTTCCTCTCACAAGAACATGGCTCCGGATGAGGTGGTCGCCGTTCACAGCGAACCGGAGTATCTCGTTTACATGATCGGGTTTGCACCGGGATTCCCCTACATGGCCGGCATGTCCGAGCGGATCGCAATCGGAAGACGTGATTCCCCACGTCAGCGGATCCCCGCCGGGTCGGTGGGGATCGCCGGGCGGCAGACCGGTATCTACTCGATAGAGTCGCCGGGTGGATGGCAGTTAATCGGCCGCACACCCCTGCGACTCTTTCGACCAGAAGATGAAGAACCGAGTCTTCTGCGCGCGGGTGATCGCGTCCGTTTCAAGTCGATCGATCCCGACGAGTACGAGACGCTTCGATCACACGAGAGAGACTCGTGAGAATCCTGGATCCCGGTCTGATGACGACCGTGCAAGACCTTGGCCGATTCGGATACCAGAAGGACGGAATCACCTCCGGGGGAGCGATGGATCCGCTGGCACTACGCGTCGCCAACATCCTCGTGGGCAACGAGGAGCACGAAGCGGGACTCGAAATAACCTTGAAGGGTCCGACGATTGAGTTTCTTCATGATTCCCTCATTGCGATCTGCGGGGCCGACCTGTCGCCGAAGATCGCCGACTTCAGGCTGCCCAACTGGTGTGCGATCTCCGTAAAGGAGGGTTCGATGCTCACCTTTGGTGACAACCAGTGGGGTTGTCGCGCATATCTGGCGGTAACCGGTGGGATCGCCGTACCGGAGGTGATGAACAGCAAGAGCACGTATCTGCGCGCGGCGATCGGTGGGATTGACGGTCGTCCACTGAGGGCCGGTTCCGACGTTCCCGTGGGATCCGGCCGCACGGACACGTTCCAAGTCAGGGCGAGTGGTCCCATGCCGTTCGCTCTTACCGAACGACTCCTTCCCACGGAGGACGCTCTGGGATTCTACGAGCGAGATCGGCCTCTTCACGTTCTGCGTGGCCCCCATTGGGCACTCTTTGATGAGCGTGACCGTGGTGTGTTCTTGCAGGAGGTGTTTGAGGTATCGGCTTCCTCGGACCGGATGGGTTACCGGTTGTCTGGTCCTCGACTTAACTCGCGCAAGCGAGATGAATTGATTTCGAGCGCGGTTCTCTCCGGCACGGTCCAAGTGCCGCCGTCTGGAGAAGCGATCGTGTTGATGGCAGATCGACAGACAACCGGCGGCTATCCCGTGATCGGACTCGTCGCCACGGTCGACCTACCCCTCGTCGCGCAATTACGTCCCGGAGACGAGGTTCGGTTCGAGGAAGTGACGATCGAGTGGGCACAGACCGCACTGCGGTCACAGGCGGGAAGACTGAGGAGCTTCAAGAAGGAGGTGGGGACCCATGTACCGGATCGATCTTAATTGCGACATGGGTGAGAGCTTCGGCAATTATGCGCTCGGCAATGACGAACGAATCCTGGACTTCGTGACGTCCGCAAACATCGCCTGCGGTTACCACGCCGGAGATCCGAGCGTGATGCGCGCGACCGTGCTTCTTGCGCTCGCTAGGGGGGTGGCGATCGGAGCTCATCCCGGGTATCGAGACCTTCAGGGTTTTGGTCGTCGATTCATGAGCGTCGCGCCGGCGGAAGTTTGCGACATGGTTGTCTATCAGGTCGGTGCGCTGGACGCGTTCGTGCGCGCCGAGGGTGGATCGATGCGACATGTTAAGGCACATGGCGCGCTGTACAACGCTGCGGCCGCCGACGCAGATCTCGCCGACGCGATTGCGCGTGCCGTGCATAGCGTCGATCCTGAGTTGATTCTTTTCGGTCTGTCGGGCAGCGAGCTCATAGCCGCGGGGGAGGCGGTTGGATTGCCCACCGCGAGCGAGGCGTTCGCCGACCGCACCTACCAAGACGACGGGTCGCTCACACCGCGTATCCGCCCGGATGCCCTCATCGATGAGCACGAGCAGGCGATCCGGCAGACCATCCGCCTCGCCAAAGAAGGCCGCGTGCGGTCGCAGCGGGGGGCCGACGTCGAGGTAGGGGCCGACACAATCTGCATTCACGGAGACGGCCCGCACGCCCTGCAGTTCGCGAGGTTGATCCGAGAAGGACTTGAAGCCGCAGGGATCGAAGTCATGCCGGTTGGTGTCGAGTGAACAATCGAACCGCGTACCGTTGTCCACGCATGGCGTGGTTAACCGTACGGAGTTCCAATCGATGGCGCTCAGGCCAGCGCTGAAAGTCTGAGATGCGGCTCGCCGGTCGCGCACGATCACGGCCCGAGACATCGACTATTCACCGAGCTCACCGGGGGATCGCAACCCCCCTTCACTACGACGCGGGCCGAGCAAGCCGCTCGCGCTTCGGGGCATCGT
>JALZIO010000114.1 GCA_030860245.1 Actinomycetota bacterium
CCCACCCTGGTCCGGGACCTGAGGGCCACCTCGAGCGAGCTTCAATGGATTGTCGACTCCTACGTCCTGGTGTTTGCGGGTCTCTTGCTCACCATGGGCGCCTTGGGCGATCGCTTCGGCCGCGCGCTCGCATTGGTGTCGGGAATGGTCATCTTCGCCCTTGCCTCGGCGGGTTCTGCGTGGGCCGGCTCCCCCGAGCTTCTGATCGCGACCCGCGCCGGTATGGGAATCGGAGCGGCGCTGATCATGCCCTCCACCCTGTCGATCATCACCGACATCTTTCCGCCGACTGAGCGCGGGCGAGCGATAGCGGCGTGGGCGGCCATAGCGGGACTGGGAATCGTCGCGGGGCCGGTCATCGGCGGGTGGTTGCTCGAGCACTTCTGGTGGGGTTCGGTTTTCCTCGTCAACCTCCCGATCGTCTCCCTCGCGATCCTTGGTGGATTCGCGCTCGTTCCGGAATCGAAGGATCCCGAAGCAACACCCCTGGATCCGCTTGGGGCGGCCCTGTCGATCGCCGGTCTGAGCGCGCTCGTGTTCGGAATTATCGAGGCCCCGAAGAATGGATGGACCGACGGTGTCACCTTGTCGGCCTTTGCTGTGGCAGCAGTGTTACTGGCCGCGTTTGCCGCCTGGGAGCTCCGCTCTGAGCATCCGATGTTGCGCATCGACTTCTTCAAGGACCCCCGTTTCACAGCTGCGAGCATCGCAATCACACTGGTCTTCTTTGCTTTGTTCGGAGCAATTTTCGTTCTCACCCAGCATCTTCAGTTCGTGCTCGGCTATTCGGCACTCGAGGCGGGTTTTCGAGTCACTCCGATTGCAACGCTGGTCATAGGCGCACCCCTTGCGGCGCGCGTCGTCGAACGCATAGGCACAAAGGCCGTGGTCACCGCCGGATTGACGGTTGTAGCAATCGCGCTGTGGATAATCTCCGGAGTAGACGTCAACAGTGGGTATACGCCGCTCGCGTGGGCCTTGGCGCTCATGGGGCTCGGAATGGGCGCAACGATGGCGCCGGCGACAGATTCGATCATGGGTTCATTGCCACTGGCGAAGGCGGGGGTTGGGTCCGCTATGAACGACACAACCAGGATGGTCGGAGGCGCCCTTGGCATCGCCGTAATCGGGAGTGTTCTATCGTCCTCCTATGGCGATGCTATGTCACCCGCAGTTTCCAATCTACCGGCGCGAGCTGCACTGGCGGCAAGCGATTCAGTTGGAGCGGCTTTGAATATCGCCGGGCATATCGGTCCACAAGGGAGTGCGCTGGCCCAAGCAGCCCGCAACTCGTTCGTCGTATCAATGGGAGACGCAGTCACCGTGGCGGCGGGCGTAGCGTTGCTTGGAGCAGCAGTGGCGCTTATCTTCTTGCCTTCACGAGCGCGCATCACCGAAAACGAGCCTGAGGTAACACCGTCACTCGAGACCGCGTCCACGCATTGAAGGCGACCGCACAACCAACGGGCGGTGAGGCAAGAGCACCCGGGCGCCCTCGTGACGCCCGGGTGGACAGGTCGATTCTCGACGCCACGCTGGATCTCTTTCTCGAGGATGGATTCGATGTCATGAGCATCGAATCGGTCGCAGAGCGAGCGGGGGTAGGAAAGACAACCATCTACCGGCGTTGGCAGTCTAAAGAGGAGCTCGTCGTGGCCACCATTGACACGCTCTACGAAGGTATGGAGGTGCCAGACACGGGCGATGTGCGAGCCGATTTGACAAGCGTGGTCAGGCACATGCACGGACTCATCCAAAACACAAAGGCCGGTCAGGCCCTTCCGCGAATGGCAGGGGAAGTGGCACGGGACACGGCTTTGGGGAAGACCTACATGAAGAACGTCATGGCGCCAAGGTTGAGCGCCGCCGGCGCCGCACTACAGCGAGCCAAGAGCCGCGGAGACCTGCGGGAGGACCTTGACGTTCAGGTAGCGGTTGCCTCGATCATCGGTCCGATGATGTTCTTGGTGTTGACCGGCAGAATCGTGAACTTTGGTGACGATCTTGCCGAGCGGTTGGTCGATCAGGCGATCGATGGAATGAAACGAGCGGACTAGTGCGTTACGGAGAGGTAGAGGGTCAGGACTTTGTCGGCGACTTCGTTCCAGTCGTATTTCGAGGCGCTGGAGCGGGCGCCGGCGCTGAGCTTGGCGCTCAGATCCGGGTCGCCCAGCACCCGGTCGATTCCACGGGCCAACGCCGCTGGGTCGTTCGGCGCTACCAGCAGACCGTTGTCCCCGTGATGGATCACTCCGGGTATCCCGCCGGCGTCTGACGCGACGATGGGGCGGCCCAGGTGGATCGCCTCGAGCAGCACCGACCCGAGCTCTTCGTAAATTGAGGGCAGGACCACGACATCGGCGTGAGCGAGGTGCCCCGGGACGGTGTCGTGGGGCACGAACCCGGTGATGTGGACGCGATCGCCGAGGCCGAGCCCCTCGATGCTACGCTCCAGAGAGTCCCTCTGGGGCCCGTCGCCAACCAGGACCACGCGAGCGTTAGACGACATCAGCTTTGCCGCCCCTACCAATGTGCCGACCGACTTGGATCGGTGCAGCCGTCCGGCGTACACGACCCTGCGACCCTCGATGTCCGGCAGGGGGCGGCTGAACGGTCCCTCGAACAAGGACTGGTTGACGCCGGGGGGGATGAGGTGGATGCGCTCGGGAGCGACTCCGCCCCCTCTGAGACGTTCCGCCAGACGCGGGGTGATGGCTATTACGGCGGCCGCACTCGCCTCGGCGCGCCCCTCAATCCAACCCCCCAGCGACTTGAGCACGGCACTCCTGAGATCCACGCGCGCCAGCGTGTAACGGGGACTGCAGTGGACCGTGATCACCAGGGGGGCGTGCCCGATGCGGGCGGCCAGCATAGCGAGCGGCAGGACCGCAAGGTCCTCACCGAGGTGGGCATGGACGACGTCGATCTCGCGGGCGCTGGCCCTGATGAGAAACGCCGCGCGGACCGCATAGAGCTGACGCAAGCGGCTTACCGGCAGACCGAGCCGGAGGACGGTTGCCCACCGGCCCAGGGTTTCCCGCTTGGGCGCTTCGGCGCGCCGAGCGGTGATGACGGTCTGGAGCACCCCCCGGCGATCGAGCTCTCTGGTCAGTTCCCCGGTGTGATTCTGCATTCCCCCGATCGGGTCGAAGCGGGCGCCTGCACGGCTGCAGACGGCCGGGGCTTCGAATGTCGAACATAGGCGCAACACTCGGAGTGAGCTCGATCTGGTGGCCGCCACTGTCAAAGGATCCCGCTCTTGGATGAAGCCGGCGCGAACGGGTTGCGACGCGTGTGTGGAGAGGAGGTGAACCAACCCCATGGGCAGCGGAGATCACCCCGCACGGCACAATGGATGGTGACATGACGAAGCTTCAGCCTGCACCCGCCGATCATCTTCAAGAGTACCGCTGTGTCAAACACCACTCCAGTGACAGGGCAGTGTGAGTCTCGCCGTCCACGCAGCCGAGCTGACGAAGGTCTATCCCGCCCCCGAGCCCGTGACGGCGGTCGATGGGATCGATCTCGAGGTCCCCGAGGGCACGATATTCGGGCTGCTGGGTCCCAATGGGGCCGGCAAGACGACCACCGTGGGGATGTGCACGACCCGGGTAGTTCCGAGCAGCGGGCGGGTGACCGTGACCGGCCTGGACGTGACCGAGGATCCGCCGATGGTGCGCAAGCGCATCGGGGTCGTCTCGCAGTTCAACACGCTCGACCGCTCGTGCACGGTGTTCGACAATGTCGCGTTCCATTGCCGGTACTTCGGGATGGGGGCACGGCCCGCGAAGAGACGCGCCGGGGAGCTGCTCGAGAGCTTTAGCTTGTCGGATAAGGCGTCGGCGAGGCCGGAGACCCTTTCGGGCGGCATGGCGCAACGCTTGCTGATCGTTCGGGCGGTCGCCCACTATCCGAAGCTCCTGTTTCTTGACGAGCCGTCCGCCGGTCTCGATCCCCAAAGCCGGATTGCGTTGTGGGATGTGCTGCTCGAATTGCACAGGTCGGGAACCACCATCGTTTTGACCACGCACTACATGGAAGAGGCCGACCGGCTCTGCCAACGGATCGCCATCATCGATTTCGGCAAGATCCTCGTCTGCGACACTCCCGGGAGCCTCAAACAACAGGTGAGCGCCGAAACTGTGGTGGAGCTAAAGGTGCAGCACCCCTCGGAGGAGGTAGTGCAGGCCCTGCGAGAGCTTCCCGGTGTGTTGCGCGTCGAGTTCGACGACGGTGTCCTGAGGCTTTTTATGCGAGAACGTGACGGCTTGTTGCCTCGCGTAGTCGAAGTCGCTCAGCCTGCCGGGCTGCGCGATATCTCCATAAGCGAGCCGACGCTGGAAACCGTGTTCATCACGCTGACGGGGAGGGCTCTTCGTGAGTGAGTTGAACGGTTCCATTGCGTCCGGATCGACCTTCAACAGGGACGAGGCCGGCTCCCGCGCATCGCTGTATTCGGCGTCTTTCTGGGGCTTGTGGCTGCGGGACTGGCACGTCCTCATGGGCTCGGCTGTAACCTTCGCAATTCGCACCGTCATGCAGCCGCTTCTTTTTATCTTCGTATTCGCCTACGTCTTCCCGATGATCGGGCAGGAGGTGGGGGCCGCACGTGGCGTGAGCTTTGCAACCGTGCTCGTGCCCGGGCTTGTGGCCGTCGCCGTTTTGTTCCAGGGCATTTCGGCAGTGGCATTGCCGCTGGTGAACGAGTTCAGCGTAAGCCGCGAGATCGAAGATCGCGTCATGGCGCCGTTACCGACAACTGCCGTGGCTCTCGAGAAGCTACTGTTCGGGGCCTTCCAGGGCGTTATTGCAGCCTGCATCGTCTTTCCGCTTCTCTACATCGTTCCCGCGACAGACGTCGAGGTCCGGATCGGAAGCTGGCCGCTGCTGGCCGCGATGTTGGTGCTATCGACGATCACCGCCGGTGCGGCGGGACTGGCGATAGGCACAACGTTCAAGCCCACCCAGGTTCCGTTGGTGTTCTCGGTGATCGTGATACCCACAACCTTCCTCGGCTGCGTGTACTACCCCTGGCAAGAGCTCGGAGCGATCCCATGGCTCCAGGTTGTGGTGCTCGTGAATCCCCTCGTCTATGTGAGCGAAGGGCTGCGCGCCGCGCTCACCCCTCAACTGCCGCATCTCGCGCCGTGGGTATCTATTGGTGCGCTCACAGTTGCAACCGCCGTCCTCGGCGCCATCGGCGTGAGGGGTTTTCACAACCGGGTCCTCGACTGAGGCACTGGTGCCTCGTCGCGCAAATCACCGACGCTCTCGGTGCAGGTGCTAATTATGGGACGAAGCACTGACGTCGGTCCGATGAGGCGCTCCACGAGCACCGCCGGTTCGCGCTCTTCGCTCTATGCGTCATCCTTCTGGGGCCTATGGCTGCGCGACTGGCATGTCTTCAAGGCCTCGGCGCGAACCTTCATTACGCGTGTGGTTATGCAGCCACTGTTGCTCGTCTTCGTCTTCGCCTATGTGTTCCCGATGATCGGCCGGGATGTGAAGGCCGCAGGTGATGTGAGCTTTGCGACGATTCTCGCGCCCGGACTTGTCGCTTTCGCCGTGGTGTTCCAAGGTATCAACTTGGTGGCGTTCCCACTGGTCAATGAGATCAGCGCGAGCCGCGAGATCGAAGATCGCGTCATGGCGCCCTTGCCGACCACTGCTTTGGCTCTCGAGAAGCTACTGTTCGGGGCCTTCCAAGGCGTGATGGCAGCCTGCATCGTCTGGCCCCTCCTGTACTTCGTCCCGGCTGCAGAAGTCGAGATCCAAATCGAGAGCTGGCCTCTGTTGATGATTGTGATGCTGCTCTCGACGACCACCGCAGGTGCGGCGGGACTTGCGATAGGTACAGCCATGAAACCCAACGAGATACCCCTGGTCGTCTCGGTGATCACGTTACCCGTCATCTTTCTCGGCTGCGTGTTCTATCCGTGGGAAAGCCTAGAGGCGATCCCGTGGCTCCAGGTGGCGGTGCTCGTAAACCCCCTCGTCTACGTGAGTGAAGGGCTGCGCGCCGCGCTCACCCCTCAACTGCCGCATCTCGCTCCGTGGGTATCCATTGGTGCGCTCACAGTTGCAACCGGCGTCCTCGGCGCCCTCGGCGTGAGGGGCTTTCACAACCGGGTCCTCGATTAAGCGCCTCGCCCCATGTTTGATGAGCTTTTCCGCGACCGTCCGCCGCTCCCGGCCCTCTTTGCGTCGCCGTCCCTTTCGATCCAGACGCCGGAGGGACTGGTGCAGTGCCACGAGGCGGGGGGTGGCCGGACGATCCTATTGCTGCACAGCATCAGCAGCCTCGGGACCTCGTTCGAGATTCGTCCTCTCTTCGAGCACCTGGCGAAGACCCGGCGCGCCGTTGCGCTCGACTGGTTGGGGTTCGGCGGTTCGGAGCGGCCGGAGCGCTCGTATTCGGCGACGGTTTACCAAACTGTCCTGCGCGCCGTGCTCCGGGAACTGGCCGGACGACCGGAGGACGAAAACGAACTCGGCCGCCCCCCGAGTCAGGGCGCCGACGTTGTGGCGCTGTCCCTGGCGGCCCAGTATGTGGCCGCTTTAGCGGTTCGGGAACCCGAACGCTTCGGGCGGCTCGTGCTCATCAGCCCTACCGGATTGGGCCGCTTTGTGCGCGCGCCGGGGCTCACGGCCAGGACCGCAGGAGTAACGCTTCGATTGCCGGGCTTGGGTCAAGGTGTCTTCGACGGCATCACGACCCGTGAGGGCATCCGGCGCTCCCTTGAAAACCTGTTCGCCGATGCCGCTCACATCCCAGCGGAGTACGAGCGGTACGCATGGGCCTCGGCGCGGCAGCCCGGCGCCCGCTACGCGCCGCTCAGTCATCTTGCGGGCCTGCTCGATGATCCCGGCGCGCCGCAATCATTCCGTTCCCTCGGCAACCCGGCGCTGATGATCTTTGGGGAAAGAGCGCGCTTCAGCGATCCTGCAGCAGGGTTCGAGCTGGCGCGCCGGAACTCGAATGTAACCGTGCAAATAGTGCCTGGTTCGGGTGACATGCCACAACTCGAACATCCAGAGCTCACCGCTGCAATGGTTACGAAATGGGTGGCAGAAAGTGCGCCGTAGGGGAGCGGCCCCGGATCTCCCACCAAGAGTTGCCCGGTGCCCGCCCGTTGGACATCTATCCGGAGGCGGCGCAAGCTTTTGCCGCTGCCCCCCGCCCGGCGGCACGGTCGATGCGCTCGAGCAGCTCCATGCCCGACCAGCTCTCGACCTCGAGTCGCCGAAGCTCCAGGGGGATCTGGCCGCAGGTCGCCAGAGGGATGGTGTCTTGCTCGTCCTGCTGAAATGCGACCAGGTAACGCCGTGACACCTCTTGCCGGACGATGCGGGCAATCGCCGGATGGTTGCTGCGATCCTTGCCGTAGGCGCCGAAGGGATAGGCAAAGGCGACTGCCGGATCACCGACGTGCGCTTCGATCGCCGCACTGGCTCGAGCCAGATCCTGGCGGATGCGGTCCCTGAAAGCGGCGAGTGACTCGCCCGCCGTCAAGCTCGTGAGGGCAGGGAGCATCCGGCCGCCCTCCGTGCGCTGTTCGCGGTGCAGGGCGGCGGTGTGCGCCTCGATGTCCCACCGTCCCGACTGGGAATAGGCCTCTATGTCATCCCAACCGGCATAGTAGACACCCGGCTCGGAAGCAGCGTTGGTGATGACGAACATGGTCGCTACCATGCCGGCCTGCTGAAGAAGGGGGTCGGCGAACATCATTGCGTCGCTCCGGCCGTCATCGAAGGAGATCATGACCGCGTTTGACGGAAGCTCCGCTCCGTTTCGGAATGAATCTGCCACTTGTCTCGCAGTGACCGTGTGCATCCCGGCGGCACGAAGGATGGCAAGATGCTCGGCCAGGCGCTCAGGCGATACGACGTAGCCTCCCTCGGCATCCGATGTCGTACCGACGCCATGGTATGCGAGGATCATCACGGATTCTTTGTATCGAGGCGCAGCTTCAGTCGCCGCCGCGACTTGCTCACGCGAGAGTTTCGGCAACTCGGGTGGTGCGATGGCGACCTGAACGCGATCGCGAACGGAGCGGCCTTCCGCCGTGAAGCTGAAATAAGCCGCGAACGGGAGCAGCGACAACGGAAGCGCCAGGATCCCCACGATCAGCTGCCGAGTCCGGAGCTTCCGCTCGGAAAGGCTCTCGGACGCGATCATGCGGTTGATTCGACGAGCTCGAGCGCCTGCTCGCTGGGCGTGGAGGGAAGAGACGTGATCTTTGCCTGGTCTAGGGTTGCATGCTCTACCGTTGAGGCCCGTGTGCCCCAACGGGTGTCGCGCATCGTGGCGATGCCCCAATAGGTTTGGAATACGAGCACGCTCATATACAGGCCAACGAACGTCAGCCCGTGATACCAGAGCCCATCGACTCGCCTGAATGCGTAGTAGAGGGAATAGAGCATGGCCATTGCGTAGGTGCCCACCAGGTAGAACCACAGACCGCCCGGGGCGCCGCCTACAAGGCGGCCGAGGACTGCGTGGAGAACTACCCAGGGTGCGAACATCGGAAAGATAATCGAGGCGTACGTGAAC
>JALZIO010000118.1 GCA_030860245.1 Actinomycetota bacterium
CCTGATCACCAGGGATGCGCGGCTGGCGCAAGCACCGGGCAACAACGCCACCGTAGAACTGTACCGGTAGACCGAAGTTCGGCGGCTACCGCTACTTTGCGCGCGTCGATCCGTATACCGTCGGGTCCCGTACCCCCGCGAGTTGGAAGGCTTCTCGACGCTCCACACAGGTTCCACATAAAGGACTTCCCTTGGAAGCCCAAAGCTCCCTATAAAGGCGCGTGAAGCGCCCGATGACAGGGCTGGCAGACGGTGAGACCGTTGCTCACTTCGTGCCGCAAGGCCGGGTAATCGGCCCACGGCTTGACGTGATGAGCCTGAAGCTGTCCACCCCACAGCCCACAGCTTTGGCACGTGTATTCGTCTCGAACAAAGACCGCCGTTCGCCACTCGACGTAGCGCCGGTCGGCGTTGTGTTTGGCCCGACGTGACGGATCGGGCTTCTTGGGAGGATGCAGGGCTTTGTGCGCCTCACTGCGTTTGTGAGCTTCCTCTTCGGCTCGTTCTGGCCCGTATATCTCCGCATAGGTCTTGCCGCTTCGCTCCCGCGCTCCCGAGCCCCTGTTCGGATGTGCCGACCGATCCGCGTGCGATCCGACGTTGCCCTCCCGTCTCTTTCGCGCCTCTTCTTTTGCCCGTTCGATGCCATAAATATCCTCGTAAGTCTTGCCCTTGCGCTGCGCCCGGACGCTCGCCGCGCGCTTCTCTTTCCCGGCTTCCCCTCCGAACAACTCCTTTCCCTCGCCCACCTCTTTCTGGCGAGCCACCCGCAAAGCCGCCCTGTGCTTCTCCGAAATCGTCTTTCCAACGTTTGCCTGACGTGTCTTCTCGATAGACTCCGGGGTACGCGCTTTGCCCTTCATCCACTTGCCGTAGCCCCGCTCCAAGGCGATGCGACGCATCTTCTCGCGGTACTCTTTTAGCTTCTCGGGATCTTTAGGGGGTGGCATTCAAATGTTAAGCCTCTAACCTTTCATCTCAGGTTCTTCGCCCATGACTCGCCACGTTACTTCAGGCTCTACTCGATAAACCTTCGGATCGTCTAGGCCAGCTTCAACAAACGAGGCCCGGCGCTCCCCACAAGTTGCACATAGTCCGCAGTGGACCTCTCCGCCCTCGTAGCAGCTCCAGGTATCTACATAAGGCACGCCAAGATGAGTGCCCGCCGCCACGATATCAGCCTTGCTCCATTCCACGAACGGGGTGTAGAGCCTCAGCGATTCGTGTCCAAACCCCTCCACCGCCTTCTTCTGCATCGCGTCGAATGCTTCTATGAACTCAGGTCGGCAATCGGGGTAGACGAAGTGGTCGCCCGCGTGTACGCCGGTTGCGACTACTGCGGCCCCTTCCGCCACCGCCACGCCGTAGGCTATGGACAGCATGATCGCGTTTCGGTTCGGGACGACCGTTATCGCCATGTTCGGCGCCGCGTAGTGCCCGTGCGGCACGGGGACGTCGTCGGTCAGAGCAGAGCCCTTGAGCAACCGCCCGACACCGGAGATGTCGGCTACGTCGAAATCCGCGTCCAGCCTCTCCGCGCACAACCTAGCGTACTCAAGCTCCTTGAGGTGCCTCTGTCCGTAGTCGACGGAGAGCAGGTGTAGGGAGAACCCCTCGGAGGCCAGCAGGTAGGCGAGCGTTACCGAATCCATCCCGCCGCTGACTATGGCGATTGCTTTCTCGCTCACCGGAGTATCACCCCATCCATCTGCTCGCGGTAGCGGAGCACCAACGGCCTCTGCTCGATCCTTATCTGCCTACCGGAAGCGGGTTGAAGCTCGTGTCGCGGTCATAGACATCTATACCCTCGGTACGTTTGAGGCGGTTGACGACGACGTAGGTCAGCGGCGTGGCGAGGGCTTCGTAGGCGGACTTGACGAGCCACTGGGCTACGACGGCAGAGATCATGGCCCAAAGCGGGATGGTTCCGACGAAGGCCAATACGACGAAGACGAGCGAGTCGAGGCCCTGACCTACGAGGGTGGATCCGATGGTGCGGCTCCAGAGCCATCGCCCGTTCGTGGCGACCTTCATCCTGGCGAGGACGTAGGAGTTGGCGAACTCGCCAACGAGGTAGGCCAGGAATGAGGCGGCCAGCAAACGCGGTGTGTAGCCCAGTATGGTCTCGTAGGCTTGCTGGTCCTGCCAGAAGGGAGCGGCGGGAAGGACTCCCCCGAGGTAGATGGCGGCCACGGCGAGAAGGTTGCAGAGGAAGCCCAGCCAGATCACACGCCGCGCCACCCGGTAGCCGTAGACCTCGGTTAGCAC
>JALZIO010000129.1 GCA_030860245.1 Actinomycetota bacterium
CACGTTACTGACTGATCGCGGAGCGTATCCGGAAGGGGCGACGGGGTCAAGGTGACCGAGCAAAACGCAGCTAGGCTAAGTTGAAATATCTCCCAGGCGGTCGGCCGCGGGTCTCCCGGAGAGGCCCGCGGGCTCACACGAGACCTACGACCTTTGCCATCACGGTGACACCGACGGTGATGAGCGCCAAACCGATGAGGTCGAACACGAATCCCGATCGGATCATCTTCGTTATCGGCACCATCCCGCTGCCGTAGACGATTGCGTTCGGCGGGGTGGAGACGGGCAGCATGAAACCGTACGAAGCGCCGAAGATTGCCGCTAAGGCGGGAATCAGGGCTTGTGCCCCGAGCCCTGCGGCGCTCGCGATGGGGAGGACGATCGGGACGATGATGGCGACGCTTGCCGTATTGCTGGCGGTCTCGGATATGACGATTGCAATCAGGGTTGCCAGGGCGGTGATAACCACGATGCTGGTGATCCCCAGTGTGTCGGCCATACCCTTGCCGACAACGGTGGCGAGTCCCGTCTCGTCGAGCAGAGTGCCGAGTGCGATGCCGCAGCCGAAAAGAAGGATCGTTCCCCAATCGATCTTTACTGCGTCGCTCCAACTGAGCGTGAAGCGGCGCTCCTTCCAGTTGGTCGGAAGAATAAAGAGTAAAGAGGCTGCAACGATCGCAACGACCTCCTCCGGCAAGCGCTCCGTCATGGTGATGTAGATGTCTGAAGTGTCACCTGCGACGAGCCCGAAGATGCCCGGCAAGATCCAGAGTGTGACGGCAACCGCAAAAGCGATGAGGGTATTTCGTTCACCGGGACTCAGCTTCCCCAACCTGCTTCGCTCCTCAGCCACATACTTCTCAGCGCCTTCAATTTTCTTGACCTCCGGGCGGTTCAAGGCGATGAGAACAACGCAGAGCGCGATGAACATCAGGAAGACAATCGGAGCTGCGGTCAAGACCCAATCAAAGAAAGAGATGGTGGTGTCGAGCTCTTGTTCGATGAACTCTCGTCCGATCAAGTTCGGAGGGCTGCCGATCGGCGTCAAGAGACCCCCAACGCTGGCTCCGTAGGCAATCATGAGCATCAATGCCGTGCCAAAGCGCAGCCGGGAGCGGTTGGTGTCTTCGTCTGACTGCTCGTGAACCAACCCGGACAACGCGTTCATGATGCCGAGTCCAATAGGAAACAGCATGGCGGTGGTGGCGGTGTTCGACACGAAGGCCGACAAAAGGGCTGCGATGACACCAAATGCAATGATCGTGCGGTAGGTGGACCCGGCGACTTTCGGAATCGACAACACCCTGTAGGCGAATCGCCTGTCGACACCGTGAACCATCATGGCTTGGGCGATGATGAAACCGCCGATGAACAAGAAGATGGTTCCGTCGGAGAACAACGGAAAGATGGCGTCTCCGGAAGCCACTCCCAGCAACACCGTCAGGACGAGTCCGAGCACTGCGGTAATGGGAATGGGTATGGCTTCGGTCATCCAAAAGATGATCACCATCAAGAAGATGGCCGCCAGGGTCTGCTGGGGGCGGTCGAGGCCCAAGGGGGCGAAGTAGACAGCTAGGAACAGAAGCGGTCCCACCACCAGGCCCGTGGTGCGGCGGACCTTCTCGAACCGTTCTTCTGCGGGTGTCAGGTTCTCGTCTTCATCGGGAGTCTTGTAACCTCCACCAACAGCGGTTTCTGTGGCGCCCATGATGATGTCCCCCCTCGAGCCCGAGCTGCCTGTCCAACAAGCCTTGAAGCGACCGAGCGCCCCTGTGCCCCAGTGGCCGATCGTCCCATCTCCGAACCTACTACCCCTCTGCGGTGCGGTCCCTTACCATCTCTGAGAATGCTGAATCTCTTGCATTTTCTTGGCTTGGAGGCATCTCGCATCCTTTGATCGCCACATGGGTAAGAGTCCGGCCAACTCAGCTATCGGGAGGAGCAAGATCATGCCGGTGAACCCAAGAGCCATTCTGACCGTTATAGGGACCGCAGCGATGCTGAAGCAGAGAGGGGACGGCGCCGGCGGGAAGAGTGCTCGGCGCTGGGAGAGGAATCCACGAATCATCACGGCCTCCACTGCGGTTCTTGTGGCCGGCGGCGGCCTCTATTATCTGTGGCGCAACGGGCAGCGCAGGGCACAGGGGGTCCTCGACGCCGGCGCTCAATCGGCCGTGGGAGTTGAGTCGACCGTGGTTGTCGAAGAGACCGTCGTCGTGGTGGAGGAGCCCGGATCGGGGCCGGCACCCGAAGCGATGAGTGGCAACGGGCAGGAGGCGGTCTACGGCGAGTCTCCGACCGAGGCGGGGGCTCCTGAACCGATCGCGAACGCGGATTCCGTGGAGGGCTCGGAGCATCCAGGTGGACACCCTGGAGGAGTTTCCGACGTGATTGCCTCTCCTGAGGCCGTCGTCGACCCTGAAGCCACCCCCGACCCGATCGTTTCGCCCGAGCCTGCTCTTCCCCAGCAAACAGACGACAGCGATTCCGACCAGGGTTCTGGGAAGGCGAGCAGCCCGGAGGATGTGTAGGTCCTGGATGACGAGCAACGTCTAGACGTGCTTCTGGATGGAGAGGAAGGTGCATATGGGCAAGGAACTGCCGCAGTCGGATGGATCGATTCCTGAGGAACCTACGGGTACTCAGATGTTTCTCGCTTCCGTGGGAGGTGTGCTGGCGGCCAAGCTTGCGACCCGCTTGGTGACCTACGTGTGGCGCAGCTTGACGGGCGAGGACGTGCCAAAGGTTCACCAGCAAGCGTCAACCACCAAGAAGCTGACGTGGCTTGCCGTTGCGGGAGTCATTTCGGGAAGCGCTCGGCAGATCGTCCGGGACTGGATCAAACCGGTTACGACGGGACCCGCCTAAGGGCCCAATGGGAGGATCAGTTACTTCGGTCGAGCCCTGCGGCCCATTCGAGACATCGTTCCGTTAATTGATCTGTCAGACCAATGTGAGGCTCACATCTCACTAGAAGGGTGGGTGCCTGGCGTTGATCGGCCCATCGTTCGGCGTCCTCCGCCAGCTCATCATCGACCCATACACAAGGGCGATTGTCGGGCACGAAGGCTTCAATCGAGGGGAGCTTCCAAGTGGGTGTATCGAAGGTCCATTCCAACTCGACCACGGGTAGCTCTTCCAAAGCGTGAAGAGGACCGATGACGCGGTTTGCGCTGTCCGCCCATCCCGTCGCCCAGACAATCTCAAAGGAGTCGCCCAGTTTCCTCAGACGCTCATTGTTGGCATCGGAAACCCACAAGAATGTTTCCCTCAACCCAACCTGTGGGTCCAGGTCAACACGACGGAACCCCTCACCGCCCACTCGGCTCATGCTGAGGACGTCGCCCTGAAAGGGGGCGAGGACTCCGTCGACGTCAAGGAGCAGCAACGGAGGAAGCACGAACTGCCGACCGGAATCGGTCACGGTCTTCTCGTGCGCAGGACGCGGAACTCGTTGTTTTCGGGATCGGCCATGACGACCCAGCTCTGCTCTCCCTGACCTATGTCGATTGTCTTTGCGCCGAGCTCGAGAAGCCGGTGGACTTCCTCTTCTTGCTCTCGGTCGCGCGGGCTGACGTCGATGTGAATCCTGTTCTTGCCCTGCTTTGAACCGGGCACCTCGATGAAGAGAAGGCCCGGACCCGAGCCGTCTGGGCTTTCTATGAAGATTTCGTCGTCGTCTTTTTCGGTCTCCTTGAAGTCGAGGACCGCTGCCCAGAAGTCTGCCAATCGTTGGGGGTCCGAGCAATCCACAACAAGCTCGGTAAACTTGCTAGTCATCGCCCACATCTCTCCTTGATTGGGTGGGGTTGGCGCTTCCTTTGGTAATGATGGCCGAGCCGCGCCGGTCCGGAAGCAGGGACCAGGTCACGCCGGTTTCCTCGCCGAACTGGCGGAGCGCGTGCTTCACGCCCATGTACTCGTCGTTGTTGTAGTCATGCACAAGCAAGTACCCTCCTGGACTCAGGCGCGGATAGAACCACCTCAATGCCGCAAGTATTGGTTGGTACAGGTCAACGTCAATGCTGACCAGACAAAACGTTTCGTCCTCGGAGCCCTTTGCCGATTCGGGGAACCATCCCGCTCGTATCTTCACCATGTGAGGGTAAGGAAGCTTGCCCATCACGGTTGCTATCGATGTGCCATCGAAATCCTGGGGATTTGATGTCCACCCTTGGACTCTATCGATGTGGATATCGCGTGGATCGAAGCCCTCGAAGGTATCAAACAGGTAGAGGGTTCTATCTGGGAAGTGATGGTTCAAGAGCGCGGCAAAGTTGGCCTGATAGACGCCAACCTCCGCGACCGCCCCCGCGATGTTTCGCTCATGGATCTCACGGCTTAACAACTCCGCCGTTGTGTTCCTGACGTAATCCAGGCTGGTCAACCAAAAGGTTCCGTCCATGAACAGACGGTGATTGATCTTCGGGCGGGCGTGTATGCCTTGTAGCAAGAACAAATGAAACCGGTCTCCCATTGCCATAAGGACGCGCTGGGCAAGGCGCTGCAGCTGCGACGGTCTTTCGTCCGCAACGTTGTCGACCCTCAAACGCTTGGCCCCTCCACAGCCATTAGGCACCTTAGGCCGAAAGCATTGCGGCTCCTCATTCCGGTTATGGACTGTGGCTCCCGGAGTCCGTAGGCACTACCGAAGAAAGAGGAAGTACACCGCGACGGCTATAACGATCAAGATGACAATGACGGCCATCCATGGAAAGCTCGAACCCTGTGACGTATTGGCAGACTGTCGAGTTCGTCGATCTTCCTCGCGCCCACGATCATTCTGCTCGCGTTCTCTATCCCTATCACCCTTTGTCGGACGGTCGGGACCACCCGGTCTGTCCCGACGCTCGTTCTTGTCGAGGGATGCCTTTACCACGCGTCGCTGTTTTCCTTTATTCTTCTTTTCCGGCCTGTCGTCGCGTTGTCCCATTCTTGTCTCCTCCTTGCGATCAATGTTTTCTTCATTGTTCCCCTTGTCCGGACGACCAATCAGGGTACTTTCTGCTACGCGAGCTTAGCAAGCTTGATATGACCGCATTGCTCGGGATGGTCTTGCTCTAAGCAACCGTGTATCGAGTCTGCTTCTCCGGCGTCATCGCATAGATTTCGAGAATCTGACCCGGCTTGGGCATCTCCCGCCGAGTGGCGCTCACGTCCTCGTAGGGGGGCCAATCAACCACCAAGGCTCGGGTCCACTGCAACCATCTGGGGCCTCGTTGCCCCATCTGCTGCACGGGATAATCACCGCCCGTCAGGCCGAGCCAAATGCCGGCAGCCATGCACCTCTGAGCTGCCCTGCTTCCTCGGATGCCAGAAACATTACGCTTGCCGCGAGGTCGGCGGGAGGCACCCAAACGCTGGGGTCTGAACCGGGCATCGAGTCTCGGTTGGCGGGTGTGTCGATGATCGAGGGCGCCACAACGTTTGCCGTGACGTCACCTCCCCTGTTCTCCTCGGCGATTGTCTCCGCCAGGACGGCGACTCCAGCCTTGGCCACCGCATAGCCGGCCTGTCCGGCGCGACCGCTGCGGGCGGCGCGCGCCGAAACCAGGACGATTCGGCCCCACCCGCCTTTTTGCATTGCGGGCAGAACTGCACGACAGAACAAGAAGGCGGATCGTAGGTGTAGTCCCAGCATGCGGTCCCACGTCTCGAGGGAGTGCTCGTGAACCGGCTCGCCGCCCTTCCATCCGCCGACAAGGTGTGCGAGCACTTCGACGTGGCCAAGCCGGTCGGAGACGTTATCGACGGCCGCCTGGACGGAGGCCTCGTCGGTGACATCGGCTTCGACAAGTGTTAACCGGTCGGTCAGATCCGACTGGCCTTCGATCTCCGCTGCGACGCGCCGGGTGACCGCAACCCGGTGTCCGTCTTCCACGAAGCGCCGGGTCACCGCTTTGCCCAGGGCTCCGGATCCCCCTGTTATCAACACCGTGCGAGTCATGTCCACTTCGCCATGTTCACCTTTTCCTCCCTAGATAAATGGGAACTCTAGTCGTCCATAGGTAGTCTGCAATGAGGACTGCGGGAGGTCGCTTCGTCACCGTTGCCGTCGGTTGTTCATTGATGTAAGTGTGCTTGGAAGATCGTCCTTATGTTGAAGTATCTACACCTGGATCCCGGAGCATCACCCTTACACACCTCCTCGCTTGACCCCAGGCACTCTGTCGTTTCTACTGACACGAAAATCAGCGGTCCGCGGTTAGGGGAGGCAAGGGGTTGGCAAGCACAGCGGGTGACGATCGCCAGACTCAGTCGGGACCGCCGCGGGACTATCTCACCGAAAACCCGGCGCGCAACGGCATTGGTGTTGCTGCTCTCGTTTTTGGGGTGGTGAGCCTGGTCTTAGCAATCCTCGTTTTGTTCTTTCCGATAGCGGCCGTTGTGGGCTTAATCGCCGTCATTTTGGGAATCATCGGAATGAGACGCGCCTCCCGAGGCGAGGCGACCAATCGGGGCCAAGCCCTTGCCGGCTTGATAACCGGGTTGCTTGCCGTCGCCATCGCTGTGTTTCTTACGGTCAGAATCGGCGTCTTCCTGACCGAGCACCAGGACGATTTCCGACGTTTCGGCTCTTGCGTGACCAGCTCCACAGACCAGGAGGAATTTCGGCGGTGCGCTCGGTCACTGGGCGAAGGAGTCGACCGGTAGATCGGCGGGACCGGCCTGCTCCCGAGAGGAGCCGCGTCGGATGAGCATCGGAGGCAGCGATCCCTTCGCCGACTCCCCCGAATCAAGGTCGCCTGTAAGGCGCTTCCGTGGCCGGCTCGCGTCCGGGGTGACCTTATGGACTGCGGGAAGCCTGGAGGAGCCGGCTGGACTTACCGTGTCATCGGTGATGGTGGCGGAACCATCAACGATCTTCGGGTTGATGAACGACCTCACCGGCTTATGGGATGCGATTCATAGCAGCGGAGCATTCGTCGTGCACATTCTGGAGCGGAAGGATCGGATTTTGGCCGACACGTTCGCCGGACTTCGACCCAGTCCCGGAGGAACGTTCGCCGGTCTCGACGTCGAGGAATCGGACTGGGGGCCTGTTCTCGTGGACAAGCCCACCCGGGCCTTCTGCCGCTACTCGAAAGCATCTCCGGCCGGTTATGGGCAACTTGTGTGGGGCGAGATCGAGCGGATAGAGACGGCAGAGCTCGATGAACCGCTTGTGAACTTCCGAGGACGCTACCGGCCGCTTGCTCCCTAAAGCCCAGGGGCCTAGGACTGCTTCATCCACCACTCGACGAACTCGGTGCAGCGTCCCCCGGTATCAAGCCTGATCTCCCAGAGATTGCTGTACTTGACCGCCGGGTTCTTGTAGGTGGCCTCTCCCTTGACGACCCCGAGGTCGCCTTCGGCCGCAATGACCCGATAGCTGAAATCGGTTTGGCCGGGCTCGTCTTTGATGTCGAGCCATCCCCGAACGATTTCGTCCCGGCCGCGCCATGGCTCGGCGTAGGGCTCCGTCTGGTACTGCCCATCTTCGGTGAAGAGGGCTGCAATGTCCTCAGGAGCGTTCGAGTTCCATGCCCCGATGTAGCGCTCGACCCAATCTTCATAGCGCCCTGTTTCCACGGTCATCCATCCCCCTGTCGGCGGTATTTCAGACACAGGTTAGCTAGCCTGCACAGCTTGTTCCTACGGAGCGCTCTTTAACTTCACGACGTCCGTTGCCAAATCCTTGGTGGCATGCGTATTCATTCTTCTGTCGAGACAAGAACGGAGACAACCTCTTTGACGGGGTAGGGTTCGCCGGCGGAGCTCGAGAAGACACCGAGCTGCTGCCAGCCACCGTCGTCGGCCCGCCAACGCGCCCTCCAGACGATCTCCACACCGAGGTCATAGCTGCCTGTGGCTTCGTACAGGTGGGAGATGCTGCCCTCCGATGCCTTTGTCCAGGGGCGTCCGGGCTCGGTGGTCACCTTCTCCTGTCCGTCTCCGAAATCCCAGACATACTCGACCGGGCGGGCCTCCGCGGTGACGGTGAGACCGGAGACTCCCGCCGTGGCGGTGATGGGGCCGGGGGCCTCGGCGAGCCAGAAGAACGAATCGAGCCCGGTGAGGCCGATCTGTTCCGGAGCCACCTCGATGACGGGTGAGGGCGCCAGGGCCATGGCCCTGTCGGCAGCAATCACGGCGAGTTCCTCGGGAGAAGGAGGAGAGGCGGCCGTTGTTACGTCGCCCTGAGGGGCGGCAGGAGCCGCTGGGGAGGAGGGGTTCGGGGGCAGGACACAGTCGGCGCCGGTGAGATAACCGGGAGTCAGGAGGGCATGAAAGTAAACACTGCGACAGTTAGGAGGAGGAACATAAGCCGGAGCAACATACCCAGCAGCAGGGTCAAGGGCGCCGGTCAAGTGACCGTTCGTGGCTTTATCGGGCGAGGCTACGGTTCTAATGCTGGACGAAGCGGTGCTTTCCGGCGCAGGGGTCTGTTCTGAAGGAACTTCGTATGGCATTTCCGCTTCGGCCACTACCCCAGCTGCAAGATCGGTTCTATGGATACGTCCCCTGCCACGATCAGCAGACGCCATGTCGGCTGGAGCGACAAGCGAAGGACCAAGCAGGAAAATAAAGATAAGTCTGCTTGACCTACGGGCAAGGAGCATACTTACCGTCTATTCGTTTGTAACTGTCCTGGATGTGATTGTGAATGCGCCAAGCCTGGCGTTGCTTTTCGAGTTTCCATCTGGCTACTTCTTCGAAGATGCTTCGATCGACTGTGACATTGCGGCCGGTTGCGTCTGTGAAGCAGGGAAAGAAGCGGGTCTTAGAACGAATCTCAACCGCTTCGGGCGTGTGGACAATCACCTGCAGTTGAAGCAGACGTGCACGGCTTCGGGCGAATACATCATCTCGAATGAGAGCGCGCACTTGTCTACGCACCCGAGGAAGGAGAGGGCCGTCGGTGGTGTAAACGTCGCGAAGAAGGTTGAGATCTCGAGTTTCGATCGCCTCGTAAGCCTCACTTCTCAAATCTCGGAATTTGCCCTTGGCTTCGGCTTTGGTGAGGCGTTCTTTTGGTCGGCTCTCGGGCCTTTCTTGTGTGGCCCCGCTTTCTCCGGCGCCTTGGGAGCGTTTCATCTGGATTGGTTCAGCGCGCTCCGGGCGTGTCGTTATCCACAGCACCACCCCGGCGAACACCAGAAGCGCCAGCAGCAGCAGGAACGCCCTCACCGGGGACATCGGCGCGCCTCCGGCCGGCCCCGTGGCGGACCCATCGTTGCCGCTGACCGCCGAGTTTTTTGGATGCCCCATGTCGTCCGCCTGCTTCGCCTAGCCCCACGCACTTCTACCCCATGCGGGCGGCCCAAGCAAGAGGTGCAGTTAACTGCGACCCCTGCCGACCGTTTTCACATCCCCCACCGTGGGGAGAATTCGTCGCCCCGCGACGGTTTGGCGCCACAGAACGCTCCCAACCACACCGAGTGAAGCCCGGCGTGCAGGGCGAGGACGTCGACAAAGCTCGGAGGAGCTATGCGATGGGCGCGCCGGGCTCGACGTCGGGCTCCACCCGGAGCAGCCTCACAGTCCCGTCGGGCTCCATGGCCCCCAGCACGAGGAACTCGCTCTTGAACCCAGCTATCCGTCTGGGCCCCAGATTGATCGCCCCTACAATGAGCCGCCCCATGAGCTCGTCATAGCTGTAGTTGGTGACCTGTGCGCTCGTCGCCAGCACGCCCACGACCGGCCCGAAGTCGACCGCCAGTTTGAGGGATGGCTTGCGAGCCTGCGGAAAGTCCTCGACCTCGACAATGCGCCCTACCCGCATATCCACGGCGAAGAATTTATCCGCGCCGATGTCCTCCTTCGGCGGCAAGCCGTCGGGCGCATAAGGGCGTTCGGCAGTTCCCATGGACTCGTAACCTATCGAATATGCCGGAGCTTCCAGAAGTCGAATCGGTGCGTCGTCAGCTCGACCCGGAGCTGAGCGGACGGCGGGTGCTCGAAGTGTGGGTGGATCCCCACCCGATGGTCCCTCGCCAATTTAAGCGGATCCCGGAGTTGAGGGGCCGGAAGATCTCCCGCGTCGGCCGGCGCGGCAAATTTCTGATAGCGCCGTTGGACCGAGGGCTTGAGCTCGTGATGCACCTAGGAATGACCGGGGTGTTCCGCCTTGATGTGAGCGATCCGTATACACGGGCAAGTCTCACCCTCGACAACGGGCGCCGATTGATTTTCAAGGACGTGCGTCGCTTTGGCCGAATGGCCGTGGTGGACGCTGGTCGTTACGACACCATTCCGACTCTGGCTAACCTCGGTCCTGAACCGCTTTCCGATGCGTTCGACCCTGGACGCTTCAGCCTCGAGCTGGCTCGTACGCAGGCTCCCGTCAAGCCGTTCCTCCTAAGTCAGAGGCCGGTCGCCGGTGTGGGCAACATCTACGCCGACGAAGCGCTTTGGGTGGCCCGGATCCATCCCGCCTCCCGGCGTGTGGGCCCGAAGAGGGCCCGCCTTCTCCATCAGGCGATCAGGGAAGTGCTGTGTGTAGCAATCGACCGCAAAGGCACCACCTTCAGTGACTATCGGATGGTCAACGGAGCAAGCGGAGGCAACTCAAGCTTTCTTTCCGCTTATGGTCGAGGCGGGGAACCATGCCCCCGTTGCAGCAATCCGCTCAGAAAGATAGTGCTGGGTGGACGTGGAACCACCTATTGCCCGCGCTGCCAGCGCTTCTAGAGAGAGCAGACATGCAAGGATCGATTCTCGGACATCCGGTTAGGCGAGTCGAGGACCCGCGCTTCATCACCGGCGCCGCCAAGTACACCGAAGACCTGTTGGTAGAGGGCGCGCTTCACGCCGTTTTCGTCCGCTCATTCATGGCACATGCGCGCATCGGCGGTATCGACTTTGAATCGGTTGTAGAAATTCCGGGAGTTGTGGGCGTCTTTAGAGCCGGCGACCTCGACCTCGCTCCAGAGAATTCAAGTGAGGTCCCGGACGTCTTCGCCCGTCCCATGCTTGCGACCGACACGGTGCGCTTCGTTGGCGAGCCCATAGCCGTCGTGGTGGCGGATACCCTGGCCACGGCGCTGGATGTTGCGGCGATGGTCATGGTTGATTATGAACCCCTTCCGGTGGTCGTCGACCCGGAAGCAGCCGTAGCAGAGGGCGCACCGTTGTTGTTTCCCGAGCACGGCAGCAACGTTGCAGTGGAGCGGAATTTCACCTCGAGGGCGCCCAAGGAAAGAGAACCCGACGTCGTGGTGACGGGGCGCTTCGTGAATCAACGTCTCGCCGCCGTGCCCATGGAGACCAATGGCGCCCTGGCCATTCCCGATCCAGACACGGGTGGACTGAAGATGTGGATTCCCTGCCAGGCGCCGCACTGGATGTCGAGGGAGATCTCCAAGGCGTTGGGTCTCGAGGAGAAGCAGGTGCATGTCATCGCGCCGGCGGTGGGCGGCGGGTTTGGCGCAAAGATCGCAACCTATCCCGAGCAAATCGTCGTTGCAGCTATAGCGCATCACATTGGATGTCCGGTCCGGCACGTCGAAGCACGAAGCGAGAGCATGGTCGCAATGACTCAGGGGCGCGGGCAGATACAGCATGTCCGACTAGGTGCAACCAAGGAAGGGATACTCACCGATCTCGAAGTGCATAACATCGCCGATCAAGGCGCCTACCCGGGTGAGGGGTCATCTCTTTCCACCTTGACCAGGCAGATGGCGTCGGGGGTTTATCGGATTCCCCACATTTATTACAAGACCTTCTGTGTAGCGACGAATACCACGCCGACCTTCGCATATCGCGGTGCAGGCCGGCCGGAGGCCGCAGCATTGATCGAGCGGGCGATGGACATGCTCGCCGACGAGCTCCTCATGGATCCGGTCGAGCTGCGGCGAAAGAACTTCATACCTAAAGAGGCGTTCCCCTACAAGACTGCATCACGCGCCCTGTATGACATTGGGGACTATGAAGCCACCCTCGACAAGGCGCTCGAGATAGCAGGCTATGAGAAACTCCGAAAACAGCAACAGGAGCGGCGCTCCGCAGAGGATGTCAAGCAACTCGGCATCGGTCTCAGCTGCTATGTCGAGCTCACGGGATTCGGAGCGGACTCGAGCACGGTCGAGGTCCACGAGGACGGCAGTGCGACCGCGACAACTGGGACGTCGCCCCAAGGTCAGGGACACGAGACGGCATGGGCGCAGCTCGTGTCGGCAAGACTGAGGATCCCATACGAGCGAATTCGGGTCGTGCATTCCGATACCCGTCTCACGGCAAAGGGTGACGGGACCATGGGTTCACGTTCGCTGCAGATAGGGGGCAGCGCAATCCACGGGGCGAGCGAGAGCGTGCTGGAAAAAGCGAAACTTTTCGCCTCCCACCTGTTCGAGGTGAGCGTCGAAGACATCGTGCAGCACGACGATGGCCGTTTCGGAATCGCCGGGGTGCCAGATTCGCTTATCGGCTGGGGAGAGCTTGCCTCGGCAGCCTCGGACTCAGCCCGGCTGCCACCAGGAATGGACCCAGGTC
>JALZIO010000145.1 GCA_030860245.1 Actinomycetota bacterium
CTTCCCGGGGGCGACCGTGCTGGAGGCCGGGGCTGGCTCCGGCGCCTTGACCCTCGCCCTTGCGCGTGCCGTGGGGGAGGGAGGGCTCGTGATCTCCTACGAGGTGCGGGAGGACCATCTCAGCAGAGCGGCAGCCAACATCGAGGCGTGGCACGGCGAATTGGACCACAAGCCCGGAAGGGTCGAGCTGCGGAGCGGCGACGTGTTCGACGGCGCCCCCGAGCGCAGCGTCGACCGCATGGTGCTCGATCTGCCCGAGCCGTGGCGCGCTCTGGGCGCCGGCACCGAATCCCTGGCCCCGGGAGGGATCCTATGCTGCTACCTGCCGACGGTCCCGCAGGTGTCACAGATCGTCGAAGCGATGCGTCGAGGGGGGTTCGGCCTCGTCTCGACCTTCGAGGCTCTGGTGCGCACCTGGAACGTCGAAGGGCAATCGGTCCGCCCCGACCACAGAATGGTCGCGCATACCGGATTCATCGTCACGGGGCGCAAACTCGCCGAAAATCGAGCTTAGGCCAATTGCGGGAGTAGGCTGGTGGCTTCGAGGAGGTGGTTGAGGTCACTCCAGACGAGTTCGAACGAAGAATGGTGCAGTACGACCGGGAGGTCCAGGAACTTCAGGGGCAAGTCAAGCTTCTCGAAGAGGAACTGGGATTGACGCGACGCAAGCTCGAAGCGGCCCCCAGGCAGATTTACGCACTCGAGAAGCGGCTCTCGGAGGCGAGCGCCCAGCTGGGTCTCGCCAAGGACAACAACGAGATCCTCGCCGGCACGCTCTCAGAAGCGCGCGACCGGCTGGCGACGCTCAAAGAAGACATCGAAAAGCTGAGTCAGCCTCCCATGAGCTACGGCGTCTTCCTGGAGCTGCAGGAGGACTCCACCGCCGACGTCTTCACCGGCGGGAGAAAGCTAAGGGTAGGGGTGGGGCTTGACGTCGACCTGGACGCCGCAGAGCGCGGTCGGGAGGTCATGCTCAATGAGGCCATGGTCGTGATCGGGATATGTGAGTTCGAAGTCCAGGGGGAGGTGGTCACACTCAAGGAGACGCTCGACGACAATGCGCGCGCCTTGGTGATCGGCCGGGCGGACGAGGAACGGGTCGTCGAGATTGCCGAGTCCCTGAGGCACGAGAAGCTAAGGGCAGGCGACACCTTACTGCTGGAACCGAAGTCCGGCCACGTGCTCGAGAAGCTTCCCCGGCCTGAGGTCGAGGAACTCATCCTCGAGGAAGTTCCCGACATCTCGTATGGGGACATCGGTGGACTCGACGCGCAGATCCAAGAGATCCGCGATGCGGTGGAACTCCCGTTTCTCTACGGTGACCTATTCAAGGAGCATCAGCTCGAGCCCCCCAAGGGGATCCTCCTCTATGGGCCGCCGGGATGCGGCAAGACTCTCGTGGCCAAAGCGGTCGCCAACTCGCTCGCCAAGCAGTTGGCCGCCAAGTTGGGTCATGAGAACCAACGTTCCTACTTCCTGAACGTCAAGGGTCCGGAACTACTCAACAAGTATGTGGGCGAAACCGAACGCCAGATTCGGATGATCTTTCAGCGGGCCAAGGAGAAATCGTTGGAGGGCGTCCCCATCATCGTGTTCTTCGACGAGATGGATTCTCTGTTCCGGACGCGGGGCTCGGGCATCTCCAGCGACATCGAATCGACAATCGTGCCGCAGCTGCTTGCCGAGATCGACGGCGTCGAGACACTCAAGAACGTCATCGTCGTCGGCGCATCCAATCGCGAAGACCTCATCGATCCTGCGATTCTTCGGCCCGGGCGGCTCGATGTGAAGATCAAGATCGAGCGCCCCGACGAGCGCTCAGCGTGGGACATCTTCGGCAAGTACCTCAGCATCGACATACCCATCTCCGAACAGCAGATCGAACGTGCAGGCTCCAAAGACGCCGCGGTCCAGGAGATGATCGAGGCGACTGCGCAAAAGATGTACTCCGAGGACGATGACAACCGCTTTCTCGAGGTCACCTACGCGAACGGAGACAAGGAGGTCCTGTATTTCAAGGACTTCGCGTCGGGGGCAATGATCGAAAACATCGTGCGCCGGGCGAAGAAGACCGCCATCAAGCGGGCCATCGCAGGCGAGCCCAAAGGCATAAACCAGCGTGATCTGATCACCGCGATACATCAGGAATACAAAGAGAACGAGGACTTGCCGAATACCACCAATCCCGACGACTGGGCACGGGTGTCGGGCAAGAAGGGCGAAAGGATCGTATATATCCGCACGCTCGTAACCGAGCACAAGGACGGCGAGGGCAGCCGTCAGGTCGAGCGGGTTCAAACCGGACAGTACCTCTAGTGCCTCGTCGCGCAAATCACCGACGCATTCGAGCGCCCCTGCATCGCCGATGCCTGCGTTCCTCGTCGCTCACGTACCTCCAGGTACGCTCGACTCCTCGCGCCTTGCCCTCGTCGCGCCGGGACGCTCTCGGTGCAGGCGCTACTTACGCGACGAAGCACTAGGGCCATAAACAACAGTGGCCCTCCCGAAGATATGCGGGATCGAAACCGAGTACGGCATTGCCCTGCGGGATACGCACGACTTCAACCCGATTCTCACCTCGTCCCTGCTGATCAACGCTTACGCACAACCTGCTTTCAAGCGAGTCAAGTGGGACTATGAAGAAGAGAGCCCGTTGCGCGACGCTCGTGGATTCGAGCGCGCTCCGGTGGAAGGAGCAATCGAGGAGGACTCCGGCCTCGTAAACGTCATCCTGCCCAACGCAGCTCGCTATTACGTTGACCACGCTCATCCCGAGTACTCGAGCCCCGAGTGCTCGAACCCGCTCGATGGGGTCATTTGGGATAAGGCCGGCGAGATGATCCTCGAGGCCTCCATCGAGGCGGCCCGGGCGATTCTCCCCGAAGGCCAGGAAGTTCTGATCTACAAGAACAACTCCGACGGCAAGGGCAACTCGTACGGCTGCCATGAGAACTACCTGGTCGACCGGAGAACCCCGTTCACCTCCCTGGTGCGGCACCTCACGCCGTTCTTCGTCACCAGGCAGATCTTCACGGGCGCCGGTAAGGTCGGGGCGGAGAACGGCTCGGAGGAAGTCGACTACCAGGTATCCCAGCGCGCCGACTTCTTTGAAGTCGAGGTCGGGCTCGAGACGACCTTCAAGCGGCCCATTATCAATACGCGCGATGAGCCACATGCGGATCCGGAACGCTACCGCCGGCTCCACGTCATAGTCGCCGACTCGAACATGTCGGAGATCGCGACCTATCTCAAGCTGGGGACCACTGCGATCCTGCTCAAAATGATCGAGGACAACTTCATCTCCGACGATTTCTCCCTGCAGTCGCCCGTTCAGTCCATGCGGGCGGTCTCGCACGACCCGGCTTGCCGCAAGCCCCTGGTCCTTGCCGACGGCCGCAGGCTTTCGGCCGTCGATCTCCAATGGGAGTATCTGCGGCTGGCGAGGAAATACTCGCAAGAAGTCGCCAGCGACGCCCTCACCGAGAAGGTCCTCGAACGTTGGGAGCAGACTCTCGAAGGTCTCGAGCGTGATCCCATGACCCTCGTGAATCAGTTGGACTGGGTGGCCAAGCTGGATGTGTTGAACGCCTTCAGAGACCGAGACGGCCTTGGTTGGGACCACTCGAAGCTGCGCCTCGTTGACCTTCAGTATCACGACGTCCGGCGCGCCAAGAGCCTTTACTGGAAGCTCGTGCATTCAGGTCACATGGATCGCCTCGTGTCCGATCGCGCAATCGAACATGCAGTCGACCACCCTCCGGAGGACACGCGCGCTTACTTCCGAGGGGAGTGCCTACGGCGCTTTTCGCCGAGGATCGTCGCAGCTTCTTGGGACGCGCTTATCTTCGACACCGGCGAGAACCCGCTGCGGAAGGTGCCCACCCTCGAGCCCACCAGAGGCACGCGCCATCACGTCCAAGGTTTGTTCGACTCGAGCCCAGACGTGGCCGCTTTGGTCGGCAACCTGGGCGCCTGACCCACCACAGGCAGTCACGTTCCCTTTGCACCCCCCGGGGTAGGATTGGCTCACCCCAATCGTGGAGTGAGGTGACGATGGCAGGAGAGCAAACGCGCAAGCCGCGGCCAAAGCGGGAAGACACGGAGGCATCGAAGGCGCCGGCGACCGAAGCGCGGACGAAGGAGGTCGACGGCCTTCTTGACGAGATCGATGAAGTTCTGGAGGAGAACGCCGAAGAATTCGTTCGCTCCTACGTTCAGAAGGGCGGCCAGTAGGGGATGGGGGAATCGACGGCAGAGGATCTTCTGCGTGCGCCGATCTTCGGTTCAGGTGCATCCTTCTCCGAGCTCCTGAAGAAGACCGTGGCGTCGCCGGCCCCCGGGAGCGGCATCGGCACGCCGCCGCACGTGCCCGAGGGAACGACCGTGCTCGCCATTCGTTACCGGGACGGTGTCATTGTGGCGGGGGACCGGCGCGCAACCGAGGGCTTCCAGATCTCACATCGTTCGATCGAGAAGGTCTTTGCTGCCGATGACATGTCGGCGGTCGCCATAGCTGGGGCAGCCGGCCCCGCGGTCGAGATGGTCCGGTTGCTCCAGACCGAGCTCGAGCATTACGAGAAGGTCGAAGGCGAACGCCTTACTCTCGAGGGCAAAGCGAACAAGCTCTCGCAGATGATCCGCGCCAATCTGCCCTCGGCGATGCAGGGGCTGATTGTGGTACCTCTCTTCGCAGGCTTCGACGAAGCACGGAGCATCGGCCGCATCTTCAAGTACGACGTCACCGGGGGCAGGTACGAGGAAGACGATTACCACGCCACGGGCTCGGGTGGAAAGGACGCGCGCTCTTCGCTCAAGAAACGCTACAAACACGAGTTGACGCGCGACGAGGTTGTGAAGATCGGGATTGAAGCACTATTCGACGCCGCCGACGAGGACGTGGGAACCGGAGGGCCGGACCTAGTGCGTGACATTTTTCCCACGGTCGTGTCGATAACGGCGGATGGCACCCTAGAGATACCGGAAGATGACATCCGGGCCCTGTTCAACGAGTTGATCTCCGAGCGGCGTGAGGAGATGTTGCTTCCCCATGAGCACACGGTTGACGTAAGACGCCCACGACGGGGGAGTTGAGCCGTGCCGATGCCCTATTACGTCCCACCCGAACAGCTCATGAAGGACAAGGCCGA
>JALZIO010000167.1 GCA_030860245.1 Actinomycetota bacterium
GCGCGTTTTCGGGCGCATCAAAGCTACCACCAGAGCCTGGGGTGGCCGGACATTGCGTACCACTTCCTGATTGACCGCCACGGGAACATCTACAAGGGTCGGCCGAGCTGGGCGCGCGGGGATACCTCCACCGACTATGACCCGTCGGGACACCTGCTTGTTCTCTGTGAGGGGAATTTCAGCGAGCAGTCCATCAGAAAGACGCAGACGAGAGCACTCGTTCGTGTCCTTGCGTGGGCCTCGAAAAGGTTCAGCGTAAGTCCGCGCAGGATCCGAGGCCATCGGGATTTCGCCTCAACGGCTTGCCCCGGCACGGATCTGTATCGCCTGCTTGACAGCGGCAGCATCGAGCGTCGCGTACGGAAGCGGCTCCAGAGCGGTGGCGTGTCTAACAAGAAGTTGTGCGGGGGTGCCGGCCGCAGGCGAGTCGCTGCAATTGAACGCGGCGACGCATGACCGCCCGACGGGAAATCGAAAGAGCAATTGTCGCAAAACGAGACCTGTTAGTTCTCCGCCCTCTCAGATAGAAAGACCTGAGGTGAAGTCCTCCTCATGGCGGGGCCCTGCGAAAAGAAGCCCTAGAACGATGGGCAGCGTCGTCTTCGAGAACGTAACCAAGATGTACGTAACGGGACGGTGGCGGTCTGGGTCTCGACCTGGAGATCGAACATCGCCGGTTCTTTCTCTTCCTGGGATCGGAGCCAGAGTGGGAGGCCGGTCTACGAGCGTCAGCCCGCGGCGGGCGCCCTCGGCGCCGAGGCTCGCTCCACCGCCTCCAGCCACACCTCCTCGAAGCGGGGGCCGTCGACTTCGGTGACAACGCGCAGCGCCGGAGCATCGGGTGCGACCTTCATCCACAACCGGCCCTCGCGTAGGTCGAGATCGGTGCCGATCTCGTCGATCCTCACCCCGTCCCACCCCAAGGCAACGGCGCACGCGAGCGGGTCGTAGTGGAAGTTCAGCAGATCACCCGGGAGGGCCGAGGATGCCTGCTGCAACTCGGTATGAACGTTATCGCGAGCATGCATTTCGCCCTGGTCGGCCAACAACCGTCCAAGCTCACCGGCCTCTCGAAGCCGCGGGAGATGCGCTCTTCGCAAAGACACCTCCAAGGTGACGGCAAGGGGTACGACAACCGGCCCACATCTCTCGAAGACCGTCGCCGCTGCAAATCGATCCTGTTGCACGTTGAAGTCGTCGTGAACCCCCCACCGAGGGAGTCCCGCGCGCGGGGTGGTCATGTGACCGCCCATCACCACGAAGTTGGAGCCGGCCAGCAACCCAGGGCGGGCGGCCTCGAGCATCGCCAGATTCGTGAAGGGACCGACTGCGACGATAGTGGCCCCGGCCTCGGCGTTCGCTTCAAGGAGCTCCAGGGCCTCACCCGGCCGCCCGGGACGAGGCTCGATAGGCTCGGGCCAATAATCTGGGAAGACGAGTGGAGAGAACAGGCTCGCCAACGACCCTTCCGCCCCTGCCCGCACCGGCACGGATTGTCTGCCCGCCAGCGCCAGCGCGTACTTGGTGTAGCCCGACCGGATGCCGCCCGGATCGGTGTTGGTTGTGATCCCCACGACCTCGGCACCCTCCCAACCGAACAGCATCGCAAGAGCGCAGAGATCGTCGGTGTCGGATCCGAGGTCGGTATCCAGATGGATGCGCCCCGGCGCATCCATCACGCCGTGTCCCGCCCTATGAGCACGCAGGGAACAGTCACCGTCCGGGACTCGCCGCGGTGTTGCCCGTCATCCGCTCGCGTAACGGAATGCCGGCGAGGGTGCCGGTCTCGCACGCCGGCTTAGACACCGTTGTGAGTGCCACTGATAACAATCGGAGTGTTTGTCAAGGGGCCGGAACGAGAAATCTACGCGTCGGCCATCGAGGCGTCACAAGACCCGCGACAACCAAGCAGGAAAGCAAACGTACTAACCAGCGCATGTGTGAATCATTGCACTTATCAAGCGAGGAGCGCACCCGGAGCTGACACGGAGGGCAGCAGGGTATGCCAATGCCCTTGAGGGTTTCGCGATTCTCTCCTTGTGTACCCGAAAGAAAGCTGCATAGAATTCTCAGGAAGACATCTGTTTTTCGAGGCTGGGCAGGTGAGCAGCTCCTTTGATCACTGTTCGCGTGGCGGTTTCGATGTCAGCGGTCAGCCTCTCTGAAATATCCAGAAAGTCCGGCACGCCCTGGTCGCCCACCAGAACCGGCGTCGGTGCTCGTATCTCCCCCAGCCTCGAAATCGCAGGAGGGTCAAGCCACTCGGCCGGTCCCGGAGGGGGTGACTGAGCTTCTGCATCCAGTTGCTTTACGAAGGCAGCGCGCTGCATGATCCGTACACGTTCCCTGAGATCGGCGCTTACCTCCAACTCTCCCCGACTGGGACCGTCAACCCACATCTTGACGTTGAGCTCAACCGCCTCTTCCACACGCCCGCCTTCCAGTGCATCATCTTCGGCAGCGCCAAACCTCTCGACTTCCTTGGACCACTCCCATCCCTGAATTTGCGCTGTCTATGAGACGAGAGCCGTAACCCGCTCGGGGTGTTGTAGGGCGAACTCGAGTGTTACTTGTCCTCCAAAGGACGCCCCCACCACCGTCCCTTTGTCGATGTTCAAATGGTCGAACAAAGCCCTCAGATCGGCGGCGTACGAGAACGGGCCGCCGGGAAGGGAGGAACCACCGAAGCCCCGGAGGTCATAGCGAAGAACCAGGTGGTCGTGAGCAGAAGCGGCCCGCCAACTTAGTCCTCCGGTGGATCCGCTTCACGACGCCGCTCGGATTCATCGTCGTGGTTCGATTCTAGGG
>JALZIO010000181.1 GCA_030860245.1 Actinomycetota bacterium
CTTCCCGACACCGGTCGGGCCCAAGAAGATGAACGAGCCATTCGGCCGATTGGGGTCAGCGGGGCCGCTACGGGCCCGCCGTATTGCATTCGACACCGCCGTTACCGCCTCCGCCTGGCCAATCACACGTTCGTGCAACACCTCTTCCATCTTGATCAGCTTCTCGACCTCGCCCTCCATGAGCCGGGCGACCGGAACACCAGTCCAAACCGCAACTACCTCTGCGATGTCTTCGTCGTCGACCTCCTCCTTCAGGAACTTGCGGATGCTCTGCAGCTCGGCGAGCTTGGCGTTGGAGGTTTCGATGTTGCGCTCGAGCTCCACCAACCTGCCGTAGCGGAGCTCGGCCGCCCGGCCCAGATCACCGTCGCGCTCGGCGCGCTCCGCTTCGCCCCTGGCGGCCTCGGCGGCCGCTTTGAGCTCCCGAATGCCGTCGATGGCCTCCTTCTCCTGCGCCCATTGCGCCTTCATTCCGTCCATCTCTTCATGGAGGCCGGCGAGCTGCTCCTCGATGGCGTCAAGGCGCTCTTCGGAAACAGCATCGGTTTCCTTGGACAAGGCGGCTCTTTCGATCTCGAGTTGCTTGGCGCGCCGATCCAGGACATCGATTTCGAGCGGCATCGAGTCGATCTCGATGCGCAAACGCGAGGCCGCCTCGTCCACGAGATCGATCGCCTTGTCGGGAAGGAAACGTCCGGTTACATAGCGGTCGGACAAGACCGCTGCAGCGACCAGCGCAGCATCCTGTATGCGCACACCGTGGTGCACCTCATAGCGCTCCTTGAGGCCCCTCAGAATCGCGATGGCATCGGGAACTGAGGGCTCGCCTACGACCACCGGCTGGAAGCGACGCTCGAGAGCCGGGTCCTTTTCGATGTGCTTTCGGTATTCGTCCAGAGTGGTTGCGCCAACCATGCGGAGCTCGCCGCGCGCAAGCATCGGCTTGATCATGTTCCCTGCATCCATGGCGCCCTCGGCCGCTCCTGCTCCGACGACCGTATGCAGCTCATCGACGAAAGAGATGACCTCCCCCTCGGCGTCGGCGATCTCCTTGAGCACGGCCTTGAGCCGCTCTTCGAATTCACCTCGATACTTCGATCCGGCGACCATCCCGCCGATGTCCAGCGATACGAGGCGCTTGTTCTCGAGCGACTCGGGTACGTCGCCGGCAACGATTCGATTTGCGAGCCCCTCGACGATGGCGGTCTTTCCGACTCCCGGCTCCCCTATCAAAACCGGGTTGTTCTTGGTGCGGCGCGACAGAACCTGGACGACCCGGCGTATCTCCTCGTCGCGCCCTATGACGGGGTCGAGCTGGCCGCGGCGGGCGGCTTCGGTGAGGTCGCGCCCGAAGCGCTCCAACGCCTGGTACTTGTCCTCCGGTGTCTGGTCGGTGACCCGCTGGGAGCCTCGAATCTCCTTGAGGGCGTGCAAGACCTTCGCCTTGTCGATGCCCGCGCCGGCCAGCAAAGGGGCAAGGTCACCTTCGAGCAGCGCCAGCAGGAGGTGCTCGGTCGACACGTAGGCATCCCCGAGCGCGGCCGCCTCGTCCTCGGCGCGCCCAATGGTTTTCGACAATGCCTGCGACACGTACGGTTCGACCCCTCCGTAGACCTTCGGGAGCTCGTCGATGGTCCCTTCCACCGCGGTCCGCAGAGAGCGGGGCTGCGCCTCCATCTTCTGCAGCAACGGATACACGACACCCTCTGCCTGCCCCAGCAACGCGGCCAGGAGATGCGCGTCTTCGATCTGAGCGTGGTTGCGCTCCCGAACCAGCCGCTGTGCTGATGCCAGCGCCTCCTGCGATTTGACCGTCAGCTTGCCTGCGTTCATGTCTACCCTGCCATTCCTCGGGGGCGATCAGGCCCTGGGTCTTGGACCAATAGAAAAGTTGAGTGTATCACTATCAACTCGCACTATCCCCAGGTCGCCTCACCCGCCTCCCCGGCCTGGAGGGGGCGACGGGTCCATTCCCTCGCCTCGGTTGCAGGTAGGATTCGGGTCCGGCTGAAAACGAGGGGGCGTGGCCGGTCACCCATTCAAGCCCGCTCATGCCGAATCCGGTTAACTGCGAGGAGACGCCATGGACTTCAGGTACCCGTTGACCCGGTACGTCTACCGCCCGGTATCCGTGCCCGTGGCGTCCCTTCTGGCGCGAACCTCGGTGACGCCCGTGCAGGTGACCTTGATAAGCGCTGTATTTGCCTTGGCCGGAGCGGTTGCCGTGGGGTTCCAACAGTACCTGCTGGGGGTTTTCCTGACGCTCGTGGGAGCGATAACGGACTGCGTGGACGGCGACCTGGCCCGGGTAACCGGAAAGACATCGCGCGCCGGCGCGTACCTCGACAGCGTGCTCGACCGATGGACCGACGCTGCCCTCATCGTTGGCTTGGGATGGTCCGACATCGAGCGATTCGGGCCCGCTGCCGCGCTCGCCCTCGTGGGATCCTTTCTAGTCAGCTACACGCGCAGTCGTGCGCAGAGCCTCGGGGTCGACCCACGGCACGGAATCGCCGGGCGCGACGCTCGCATGCTCATCCTCATGGTCGGCGCGGTCCTCGGGCTCATCTCGGCGGCGCTGTGGGCTGTGGCGTTTCTGAGCGCTGTAACTGCTGTCCACCGCATGGTGTGGTCGATGCAAGCGTTGGACAGGTTCGATCGCACCGGCACCACGTGATGAACGTTCCCTTGCACTCAGAGCCCGGTTTCCGGACCGGCGGAGGGTGCAATAGAGCTGTCGAAAGCACTAACCGCTGCTGGGCGCCCCCGTCCGCCACCCGGTAACTGCGCTGGGCCGGAGCTCCACGCCGTCGTCGCCGGACCCGTTGTCGGCCCGGCCGAAGTATTCGTCGAGGTCCTTGCGGCTGAGGTTCTCCTTCTCCAAAAGGATCCCCGCCAACTGGTCGAGGTCCGAGCGATGCTCGGCCAGGATCCGACGTGCCCGGTCGTGTCCATCGGTCAGAAGGGCCATCACCTCGCGGTCTATGGCGATCTCGGTCTCCTCTGAGATGCTTTCGCTGCGCCGGAAGGAAGGGCCCAGGAACCGGGGCCCTTGCTCGGAGATGTTGATGGGGCCGATCTTTGGTGACATCCCGAACTCCATCACCATGCGGCGTGCAATTTCGGTCGCCTTCTGCAAATCATCCTGGGCCCCAGTGGTGGCGAACTCGAACACGATCTCTTCGGCCGAACGACCGCCCAGCAACACCGCGATGCGGTCTCGCAGCTCCGGCTCGGACATGAGGTAGCGCTCCTCGTCGGGAAGCTGCTGGGTGAAGCCCAGGGCGCCTATGCCTCTCGGAATGATCGAGATGCGGTGCACCGGATCAGCGTGATCCACGAACAGAGCAACCAGTGCATGGCCCAGCTCGTGATACGCCACCAGGCGGCGCTCGGACTCGGAGAGCACCTGAGAGCGCCGCTCGAGGCCCGCGACCACCCTGTCGATAGCCTCCTCGAGATCGACCATGTCGACTCCCTCTTTGCCTCGGCGCGCCGCTAGCAGCGCGCCTTCATTGATGACGTTCGCAAGCTGTGCGCCCGAGAATCCCGGGGTGCGCCGCGCCAGGAGCTTTAGATCGGCCCCGGCCCCGAGCTTCACGCTTCGCGCGTGGATGGCGAGGATCTGCTCGCGCCCGCCGATGTCGGGCAGATTGACCTGAATCTGGCGGTCGAAGCGGCCCGGGCGAAGCAGCGCCTGGTCAAGCACCTCGGGACGGTTGGAAGCCGCCACTATGATGACGCCCGAGTTCGGCTCGAAGCCATCCATCTCCGTGAGCAACTGCTGCAACGTCTGCTCCTGCTCTTGGTGCGAGCCCATCTGCCCGCCGACCGCGCCGGACCGGGCCTGTCCGATGGCATCGATCTCGTCGATGAACACGATGGCAGGCGCTCGCTCGCGCGCCTGTTGGAACATGTCCCGCACGCGCGCGGCGCCCAAGCCAACGAAGAGCTCGATGAACTCGGATGCCGATATGTAAAAGAAGGGCACATCGGCTTCTCCCGCGATGGCTCGCGCCAGAAGTGTCTTGCCGGTACCGGGAGGACCCACCAGCAAAACTCCCTTCGGAATGCGGGCGCCAAGCCGCCGGTACTTGTCCGAGTTCTTCAGATAGTCGACAAGCTCCACCAGCTCGGCCTCTACTTCATCAACCCCCGCGACGTCATCGAAGGTCGTCTTCAGATCCGTGCGGTCGTACAGCTTCGCCTTGTTCTTGCCGAACGACATCGGTCCACCTCCCCCCATCTGCCTGCCCATGCGGCGCATAAACAGGTAGTAGAGGCCTCCAATCAACGCGAAGGGAAGAATGAACGAGAACAGAAGACCGCTCCAGGGGCTGGGCTGCGACGCGGTGACCTCGACACCCGCCTCACGGAGCTGGTCGACAAGCGGGTTGGTTTCGAAATTCGGAGGAATGGTTGCAGAGAAGCGAGTTTCGGCGCCATCTTCCTCGTAGACGCCGTCGACCGAAACCGTGGAGATGTCGGCCTCCTTTACGCGGCCGTCCTCGACCAGGTTGAGAAAGCGCGAGAATTGAATCTCGGTCACTTCGCCGAAGAAGGGACCCTGGATCAACAGCAGCAGGAGCAGGCCTCCGGCAATCCAGGCACCCGTAATCCATCGCTTTCGGTCGGGACCCGCGCTGGGCCCGCCGGGGGGAGGGGGCTTGGTTCCTTTGGGTGCCACGGCTTGCTCCTAACTCCATTCTGTGTGATCACAGGCTCGGACAACCCTAACGGGGCATGGGGACAATGTGCCCGGCCGTTGATGGAGAAAATACCCGGCGGCCCTGACTACGCTGGAGGACGCGAGATGGAGGGAATCACTTGAGCTCGAAGCCGTCGCAGGTGGTGTTGCTGGTCGGAGGCGACCTCTTGGCGACGGCGCGCCTCGAGCGTGCGACCACAGACGCGGAAGCGGAGCTCAAGAGCACCACACCCGAGAAGATGGTGGACGCAATCCAATCCGTGCGACCCGACATGCTGATCCTTGATCTGGACCGCGGGCGCGCAGGCGTGCTCGAGAGCTTGGCCGAAGCCCGTGAACGGGGCTTGCCGACTGGGCGGGTGGTGGGTTACTTCTCCCATGTCGACGGCGCTCTCCGTGCGCAGGCGCAGGCAGCCGGATGCCGCGCTCTGCCTCGGGGGCGCTTCTGGAGCAACCTCCCCGAGGAGCTTCGTGCGCCGGAGATCTAAACCTAGAACCGTCGCGGCCCCGTCTATATTCGGCCCATGACGGGCTTACCGGATGTCGTGGTGATCGGCGGAGGCGCAATCGGCCTCTCCATCGCATGGAGGAGCGCCGTCGCCGGCCTACGCGTAACCGTCGTGGACGACCATCACCCGGCTCGGGCCTCCTGGGCCGCGGCCGGCATGATCGCGCCGGTGTCCGAGGCTCACTACGGTGAGGAAACCCTCCTCGATCTCAACCTCTTATCGGCGCGCCGCTATCCCGGCTGGATCGAAGAGCTCGAGGAGGCCAGCGATCGGGGCACCGGCTACACCCCGTGCGGGACTCTCATCGTTGCCTTGGACAACGATGACAAAGAACAGCTCGACCATCTCCACAGCTTTCAGACCGAGCTTGGTCTGCCGGCGCAGCGCCTTCGTGGGGTGGAATGCCGGGAACTCGAGCCGGGCCTCACTCCGGGGGTCCGAGCGGGACTGCATGTGGACGGGGATCATCAGATCGACAACCGCAAGCTCGTCGACGCGCTGGAAACGGCCTGCACCCGCAGCGGGGTGAACTTCGTCCATGGGACCGTCTCTTCCCTGACCGTCGAAGGAGAGCGAGTTGTCGGGGCCGGATTCGTCTCCGGGGATTCCATCTCCTGCAACAAGGTCGTGCTGGCGGCGGGATGCTGGTCGGGGGCCATCGAAGGCGTTCCGCCTTCGGTGACCAACGGCGTCCGTCCGGTCAAAGGGCAGCTTCTCTACCTCGCGAGCCGTCCGGGACAGCCTCCTCTGGCTCAACGAAACGTGCGCACGTTGGACGTCTACGTGGTGGCGCGCGGCGACGGCAGATCGGTGGTCGGTGCGACGGTAGAGGAGCTCGGATTCGACACCACCGTGACGGCGGGCGGAATGCACTCGCTCCTGCGCGACGCCGTCCGGGTGCTCCCCGACGTGGCCGAGCAGGAGTTGAGCGAGAGCGTCGCGGGGTTGCGGCCCGGATCGCGCGACAACTGTCCCTTACTGGGCCCCGGCGAGCCGGAAGGTCTCGTGGTTGCAACCGGGCATTACCGCAACGGAATACTGCTCACGCCTGCCACGGGCGACCTGATTGCGGAATTGCTCGTCACGGATGCCACCCCAGCGGCGTTGAGGCCGTTTCCTCCGACAAGGTTTGCAGACGCAGGGGCGGCGCTGTGACGGTGACCGTGAACGGCGAGACAACCGAGCTCGCCGACGACACCACCGTGGAACAGGTTCTGGCCGGACACCTCGGGCCCGGGTCAACGACCTCCGGCGTCGCAGTCGCACTCAACGGAGAAGTAGTGGCGCCCACGGAGTGGAGCGCCCGCCGCATTGAACCTCATGACCGGGTTGAGGTGCTCGCCGCAAGGGGAGGGGGCTGAGAGTGGACGACCCGTTGGTCATCGCCGGGGTTTCGTTCAACTCGCGCCTCCTAATGGGCACGGGCGGCGCGCCGAACCTCGACGCGCTCGAAAAGGCGCTGATCGCCTCCGGCGCCGAGATCGCCACCGTGGCTTTGAGACGCGTCAGTCCCGCCGCGCAAGGCTCGGTTCTCGATGTGCTCGAGCGCACCGGATGCAGGCTGCTTCCCAACACCGCCGGATGTTTCACGGCACGCGACGCCGTTACTACCGCCCAGCTGGCGCGCCAAGCATTCAGGACGGATTGGATCAAGCTCGAGGTCATAGCCGACGAGCGCACCCTGCTGCCCGAAGCCGTCGAGCTGCTCGATGCAGCCGAGAGGCTGGTGGACGACGGTTTTGCAGTCCTTGCATACACCAACGACGACCCGGTTCTGGCGCTGCGCCTCGAGGCGGTTGGCTGCGCCGCGGTGATGCCGCTGGGCTCCCCCATCGGCAGCGGCATGGGGATCCTCAATCCCTTCAACCTGTCTCTGATAGTGGACGGTCTCACCGTCCCGGTGATTCTCGATGCCGGAGTGGGTACCGCATCGGACGCTGCGATAGCCATGGAGCTCGGCTGCGACGCCGTGCTGGCCGCCAGCGCGGTGACGCGAGCGCGCGAGCCGGCGACGATGGCGGAAGCCGTTCGCAAAGCCGTGGAGGCGGGCAGGCTTGCCCGGCGCGCAGGCCGCATCCCGCGCCGGCTCTACGCCGAACCATCCACCACCTTCGAGGATCTTCCCGATCTGAAATCGAAACCGCAGTCAGACTGAGCCTCAGAAGGACTTGTGGATGCAAGAAAGGCGCCCGAAGGCGCCTTTCTCGTCTATCGGTGTGCTCTTGTTAGTTGCCGAACAGCCGGGAACGGAAGCCCGACGCAACCGCCTGCGGACGCTGAAGCTCGCCCATGTAGGCGTTGTGAATCAACAACGCGCCCGTCAACGCGGGGATCGCCCATTGCATCGTCTTCAATTGCTTCTGGGCCTGCGCAACCTCGGGCGGTGTCTGCGAGGAGGGCTCGGTGCCACCAGCGATGGGAACGTCCCCGGCATTGTCGATCTTCTTGCCCAGAACTCTCGAGTAGGCGGTCGCTCCGAGCGCCACGCCGGTGAGGGCCGTCTTGGCCATGCTCTGTGAGGCAACTCCACGCTGTCCGGCCAGACGCCCGCGATTCCCGACGACCAGGATCGCTCCACCGAGAACATGCGAGCCGATGGCGGCAAGATTCAGCGGGGTCCACCGGTTCCAACCCGCGTTGGCAACGCGCGACCGCTGCGCCGGGTCGGTGACCTCGGAGGCTGCTCCGTTCAGGCCCGTCGCGCCCATGAGGGAGCCACCGAACCAAGCTGCAAGCCCAACATCGTGAAGTGATCGGGCAACCGTGTTTGTCTCTGCCATATCCGACTCCTTAAAACTCTCGGGGAAAACTGTCTTTCGTCCCACTTACCCCGCATCCCCACCCACAAACCGAGCAACGCCGGGGCCCCGGATCAGTCCGGACGAGAAGCGTCGGTGAATTCTCTGAAGACACCTGTTACCAGAAAGGAAATTTGCTCTCCGATGTCGACCGCGTGATCACCGATCCTCTCGAGGTAACGCGCTACCAGGACGAGGTTGATCGCCCATTCGAAGCTGCGACTATCACCCGCGTACTGCTGGAGATCACCGAGCATGCCGCGGTTCAGGCGGTCGACGACATTGTCCTTCACCGGCAATAGCTCCGCGAGAGTGATACTTCGTTGGGCGAATGCAGAAAGCGCCGTGTCCAGCATCTCGGCGGCGCGTCCCCCCATCTCGTTTAGGCGGGTGACCATCGGAGAATCGGGAGGATAAGGCTGGCGGTTCATCACGAACTTGGCGATGTTGACACACAGGTCGCCCATGCGCTCGATATGCATGTTCGAGTGCATGATCGCACTGGCGAGCCTCAGGTCTGCCGCCACCGGAGCTTGAAGAGCAAGAAGCGTGAGGATCCGAGATTCGATCTCGAGGTAAGTTTCGTCGACAAGATCGTCCTCCCTCATCACGGCGCCGGCCATGACTGCGTCGCGGGCCTGCAAGGCCCGCAGGACGCCCTCGAGCTGCCTGCGAACCAGCGCTCCTTCCGCAAGAAGACTCGTTTCCACAGTCTCGAGCTCTTCGTGAAGTGAGATCCGGACCATGAGATGACCCTACCCTCGGGGGTTACATCTGAACGTAGTTGGGCATGCACCGGACAGAGAGGTGAGCGCATTTGACGCCGCCCGGGGCTGAGTGGTCGAGTCTATGATGACCCAAGTGCCGCCTCCGCTCACAGGCGTTTCCCGGGTCGGCGCGACTGACAGAGGGGTGAAGCGCAGTGAAAGAGATCGAGTTGAAACTGGCGGTCGAGGATGGGTTCGAGCTTCCGGTGCTCGAACCGGGCGCGACCGGCGTTGCCGCGGTCCGAGAGCATCCTCCCGCCGATCTAAGAGCGCCCTATTTCGACACGGCCGATCTCCGCCTTGCCCGGAGCGGCATCACGCTGCGCCACCGCACCGGTGAAGACGAGCGCAACGGCTGGACATTGAAGCTCCCTCTGGACGGGGCCAACGGCCAAGGTGCGGCCGTGCGCGAGGAGCACTTCTTTCCCGGGGGCAGGGCCGGCCCGCCTCCGGAAGCGGTCAACCTGGTGACCGTCTACGTCCGCGGCTCATCCCTTGGACCGGTTGCCAAAGTTCAGACTCAACGGCGCAGCTGGGCCCTTACCGATGCCAACGGTGGTGAGCTGGCGGAGTTGAGCGCCGATGAAGTATCGGTACTCGACAAACGGCGCAAAGTCGTTCTGTTTCACGAGCTCGAGCTCGAGGCGCGGACGCTCGATCGCGACGGACTCGACCGGATTGCCGGCGAGCTGACCAAGGCCGGAGCAGCGCTCAGCGACCCGACTCCCAAGCTGGTGCGCGTCCTTGGGCAACAGGCCGCGGCCCCGCCGGACCTCGTTCAAGGCGCTTCCGCCGGGAAGGAAGACCCGGCCGGCCAAGCCGTGCGCAGTGCTCTGGTAGCGGGGACGGCCCGGCTGGTGGCCAACGACCCCGGCACGCGGCTGGGACGGGTCGAACCGCTGCACCAGATGCGCGTCGCCCTTCGCCGCCTCCGGAGTGACGTCCGGACGTTTGCGCCACTCATTGACGAGGGGTGGGCGAAGGGCATCGTCCCCGAGCTGCGCTGGTTGGGCCGGGCCCTTGGCGCAGTGCGCGACCGGGACGTCCTGATCGAACGGCTCAGGACGTCCGCCGCCGGTCTCGAAGCCGATCTCGCGCCCCTCTTCGAGGCCCTCGAAGCGTCCCGCAGAGACAAGCACCGCGACCTTCTGGAGGCGCTGAGCTCGAAGCGCTACGAAAGGTTGGTCGAGGGCCTGACGGAGGCCGCTCTCACGCCGCCACTGACCGAGGCAGCAGACCTGGCGTGCGCCGAGGCCCTTCCTCCGCTCGCTCAGGAGGCCTGGAAGAAGCTCAGGAAAAAGGTTAAAGCCACGCCGGCAACCGCCCCAGCCGATGATCTCCACGGGGTTCGCATCCATGTCAAACGGGTGCGCTACGCCGCCGAGGCGGTTGGCCCGTCACTGGCGGGCAAGAAAGCAAAGCGAGCACGGCGATTTGCCGACAAGGCGGCTGCGCTCCAGGACGTGCTTGGCGCCAACCAGGACACGGTGGTGGCCCGCCGCGCGATCGCGGAGGCCTCAGGGCGGCGCGCCGAAGACGCCGCCTTCATCTCCGCAGCCACAACCCTGTTCGAGCGGCAGCAGGAGCTTGCCATCGAGTGCCGGTACCGCTATCCGAAGGTGTGGAGAAAGCTCAACCGTCCGAAGCGCACCAAGTGGATGCGCGTTTGACCGATGCGGGGATCCAACGAGCCGCAGGAGGGGTGCTCTGGCGCCGCTCCCACACGGATGGAGGCCCTGCCGAGGGTATTGAGGTTGCCCTGGTGCATCGCCCCCGATACGACGACTGGACGCTCCCCAAGGGCAAGCTGTATCCCGGAGAGTCCGACCTCGCGGCCGCCCTTCGTGAGATCGAAGAGGAGACCGGCTACACGGGCGCACCCGGACGCCACCTGGGACAGATCTCCTATAGGAAGCCGACCGATGGAGAAGGACGGCCGAAAACCGTCCGCTACTGGGAGATCAGGGCCCAAGGCGGCTCTTTCAGCCCCAACGAGGAGGTCGACGACCTGCGCTGGTTGGCCCTCGACAGTGCCGGCGGCCTGCTGACCCGCGAGGCGGATCAAAGCATCCTCGATGCCTTTCGAGAGCAGCCGGTGACGACCTCGGTGGTTTTGATGGTTCGCCACGCCAGCGCCGGCCGCCGCGCCGATTGGAAGGGAGACGATCGGATTCGACCGCTGGACGCCAAGGGCAGGCGTCAGGCCGCCGCTCTTGTATCGCTCCTTCGATCGTGGGTGATCACCCAGATTGTCTCAGCCGACTTCGTCAGGTGCGTTCAGACGGTCGAGCCCCTGGGGGAATCGATCGGCGTCCCCGTCAGGGAAGATCCGCTTTTCTCCGAACTGGGCTATCCCGGTAACGAAGCACAGGCAGTCGAGCTCCTGCGCACCCTGACGAATGGAGAATCGACGATCTGCGTGTGCAGCCAGGGTGACGTGATCCCCGACCTCTTGGGTCGCCTGGCGGATCAGGATGAGCTGTTCACACCCCCCCGGGAAGGCAGGGGACGGTCGCGGTCCTTTAAGGCAAAAAAGGGGGCGGTCTGGGCGCTGTGCTGGTCCCACGGCCGGCTCGTGGGCGCCGAAAACCTCGGCTTGCCTCCGATAGAACCACTGAGCCCATCCCTAGACCACTGAGCCCATCCCTTCAGCTTCGCGGTCGCTCCTTCACCTTCCCGGTCGTTTCCGTGAAGCAAAGGTGAACGCTCGATGGACAAAAGACTAATAAGGCCTGCTCAGAGAGCGGACACCCTAGACTAGAACCATCGTGGACAACCTTCTCCTATCCATTGGCCTCGGTGTGCTGGCTGCGATAGTGGCATTCATAGCCATGGACCGGTTCGTTCCGGCACGGGCGGCCGAGGCGGAGGACAGAGACGCCCCCGGCGGCACCTCAGCACAGCTCGACCAGCTCAAACGAGAGAACAGGTGGGCGAAGGAGATACTCGAGCAGATGGCCGAGGGTGTCCTCGTCCTCGACGAGTCGGCGAAGCCACTTTCGACCAACTCGGCGGGCAGGGACCTCATGGGTTTCCACGAGGACATGCTTCCGGTTCGCCTCCCCAGCGGCGAGGTGCTCGAGCTTGCCGAAAAAGCACTGGCCGAAGGCGTGAGTCAGGAGGCGCTGGCGAGCGTGTGGTTTCCCGCACGAATGAGCCTCTGGGCGCGCGCCGCGCCTCTGCAGGATGGAAGCGGAGTCGTGGTCGTGCTTCAGGACGTGACCCACGAGATCGGCATTCAGAGAGCGAGACGCGAGTTCGTCGCCCACGCTTCCCACGAGCTCAAGTCCCCGGTGGCGGCGCTTCGAACGCTCGCCGAAGCGATCCACCGGGCGGTGCACGAAGATCCCGACATGGCCGAGCACTTCTCCACACGGCTCACGGTCGAAGCGGAGCGACTCGGACGCCTCATTGAGGATCTCCTCGACCTCTCCAAGCTGGAGGAGGCGGCCACACCGCCCGATCGACACATTGACCTGTCGGAGGTGGCACAGCGCGAGGCAGACCGTTTCGAGCCGTCGGCGGCGGCTCTGCCAACCACATTCGAAAGGCACATCGAGCTGGGCGTTTGGATCATGGGAGACGAAGGCCAACTCGGGACCATGATTCGAAACCTCCTCGAGAACGCATTCCACTACACACCCCCGGAAGGCCGGGTCACGATCGAGGTGTCCGAACGGGGCGGCAACGCTGTGATTGAAATCAGCGATACAGGAATCGGGATCCCACTCGAGGCCCAGTCGCGCGTGTTCGAGCGGTTCTACAGGGTCGACCGGGGACGCTCACGCGATAGGGGCGGCACAGGACTAGGGCTGGCAATCGCGAAGCACGTGACCGAGCTTCATGGGGGTCAGATTCAAGTGGAGAGCGAGCTCGGCCAAGGATCGACTTTCACTGCAAGGATCCCCTCGGCCACGCCGGAGCGGAGAACCGTCAGGTCGCTGGCCGGATGAGGGCCCTCACCGGATGCCGGCAAAGGAGAGAAGGCTAGGTGCCCAAGATCTTGCTCATAGAAGACGAGGAGAGCTTCGGAGAGGCCCTCGAATACCAGCTTCGCCGAGAGGGCTTCGAAATCGAGCGCGTCACCGATGGTGCGCTGGGAGTCGAGCGGTTCAAGAGGGAAGGCGCCGACTTGGTCCTACTGGATCTAATGCTGCCCGGGATGGGCGGCGAGGATGTCTGCAGAGAGATCCGGCGCGGCTCGAACGTTCCGATCATCATGTTGACTGCGCGCACCACCGACATCGACAAGGTCGTGGGGCTCGAGATCGGCGCCGACGATTACGTGACCAAACCCTTCAACCTCCGGGAGTTGCTGGCCCGAATCAAGGCGGTCCTGCGCCGGAGCTCCACCGACGTAGACGGGTCCGAAGACATTCTGGAGGGGGGTGGGATACGCCTCGACGCCGATCGGTTCGAGGTCACGGTGAGAGGGGAGCCCGTGCATCTCACCCGTAAAGAATTCGAACTGCTCGAGTTGCTCATGGAGAACACCGGCCGCGTTCTGCAACGCGAGACTCTCATCGATCAGGTGTGGGGCACGGACTACTTTGGGGACACCCGGACTCTCGATGTTCATATCAAGCGGCTGAGGGCCAAGTGCGAGCCCGACCCCCACAACCCTCAGCATCTCCGGACGATCAGGGGCCTGGGCTACAAGTTCGTCGCATGAGCGCGGGGGCGAATCGGCGCTAGGGGCCGATCTCCCGGGACAAGCCGGAGACGTCACCGGTCAGCATGTAGCGGAGGCGCTCACCCACCATGACCGAGTGATCCGCGATGCGTTCAAGGGCACGCCCGGCGAGCAAGGTGGCAACTGCGGCGGCTACGGCATCCGGCCCCTCGAGCCTTCTGATGGCCTGAGTCAACTTCACGTTGTACTCGTCCATGGCGTCATCCTGCTCTTCGAGGGAGCGGGCCAGTTCCAGGTCCTGGGCCGCCCAGGCTTTGACGGCGGCCCGGAACAATGCGGACGCCTCAGACGCCATGGCCCGCAATATCCCGAACGTCTCGGGATGGCGAACCATGAGCGGCTGCTCGGGAGCCAGCTTCACCACCCGTAAGCACAGGTCGCCGGTGCGTTCGAGATCGGAGATGATCCGCAGAACCGACATCACCAGACGCAGATCCGAAGCCACCGGATTCTGCCTGATGAGGAGGTCGT
>JALZIO010000021.1 GCA_030860245.1 Actinomycetota bacterium
ACTGAGCTACGGGCGCAGACCCCTAGCCTACTGCCGAACGCTATAAGGTCGACGAACGTGACCGAACCAGCCCAGAGCACCCCCAAAGAGCGCCACGACGTCGATCTGCTCATCATCGGCGCGGGCCCGGCCGGGCTCTACTGCGCCTACTACGCCGGCTTCCGGGGCTTCAGGTCGGTGCTGATCGACTCGCTGGACGAGCCCGGGGGGCAGGTGGCCGCAATGTACCCGGAGAAGCTAATTTTCGACGTCCCCGGGTTTCCCGCAGTCAAGGGTCAGGATCTCGTCGACAACCTGGTGGAACAGGCGGCCCCCTTCGAGCCCATTTACCTACTCGGCCACCGCGCCGAGGATCTCGTGCAGGACGATGACCACGTGACTGTGACGAGTCACAAGGGCATCGAGATCGCTTGCAAGGCCGTCGTCATCACTGGGGGGATTGGGACCTTCACACCCCGGCCTCTTCCGGATGCGAAGGAGTTCGAGGGTCGGGGGCTCCGATACTTCGTTCCGAAGCTCGACGAGCTCGCGGACCAGGACATCCTCATCGTCGGCGGGGGAGACAGCGCCTTCGATTGGGCGCTCAACCTGCAAGGTGTGTCCCGCCGCATCACGCTCATTCACCGGCGCGACAAATTTCGCGCCCACGAGCACACCGTCAAACAAGTGCTTGCCTCACCCGTCGAGGTGCTGACCTTCACAGAGGTGGCCCGCATTATGGGAAACGGACAAGTCGAGGCAGTCGAGATCCACAACAAGAGCACGGATGAGCGCCGCACTCTCGAGGTGCAGGCGGTCGTGGCGGCTCTTGGGTTCACCGCCGATCTCGGGCCGCTCAAGAAGTGGGGGCTCCACCTCGAGAGGCGTCAGATTCTCGTGGACACGAACATGGCCACAAACCACCGGCGCATCTTCGCTGCGGGCGACATCACCGACTACCCCGGCAAGGTCCGCCTCATAGCGACGGGTTTCGGCGAGGCCGCAACTGCGGTGAACAACGCGGCGCCGGTGATCAACCCCGCCCTAAACCTGTTTCCCGGGCACTCCTCCAACCAGTAGGGCAACCTGCACACCATCAGGCCCGCGAAACAAAATCGTCTACCGCAGCACCAGCTCACCGTCGGCGGTCCGAACGCCGACCCTGAATATACCGCTCTCGCCTGGGGTGATCCGGATGTCGAGGGAGCCATCTTCGATCCAGGCGGGGATGACACCCGGGTCGCCGGATACCTCGACCCACGAGATGCCGAGAGGCGTGACCTCATGTTCGGCGGCCATGTGCCCCGGATGTTTCTCCGGAGGGACGTCCCACTGGATGAAGAACGGTTTACTCGGGTCGGTCATGGCTGCCTCGAGGCCGGCAAGCCTCCATCCCAGCGATGTCCCGTCCGGGGCGGTGTGCTCCATTTGCTCCGGGTTCAGGCCGAGACGCCGGCCGACCGCGTCGATGTCCTCCGTTCCGAGGCAGAAGGCTGCGATGCCCTCCCCGATGGCCAGCCGCCTCTGCACCCAGCGTCCGAGCGGGCTGTGAGCGGCCTGGTCGGCATCGACGATTCCCATCAGCTCGATGTAGTCAGGGCCCAGAGGGATGATGCGATTCCCGGTCCCCAGGCCCGTGTGCCGTCCGCCGGGAACCGATCCAAGCCCGGTCTTGGAGAAGATCAGCTCACCGGCGGCGTCCAGGGACGTCACCGCGAGAATCACATGGTCGAACCTGAGCTTTTCGGCACCGTCCATGTGCCCCCGGTCACCCGCCGATATAGGACATCTCCACCTTGGGCAACCCCACGGTTTCCGAGGTCCGGATCTCCGAGTAACGGTCCCGGCGAACTCGCCAGACCGACGCGATCAGGCCGGCTATGGCCGAGTCCGGCGCGCCGGACCGCAGCGCCGTCCTCAAGTCTGTGCCCCCTGTCGAGAACAAACAGGTAAATAGCGAGCCCTCGACCGAGATGCGCGCCCGCGTGCAGCTGCCGCAGAAAGCTTGAGTGACCGAGGCGATGACTCCGATCTCGCCGCTTCCATCCAAGTAACGCCACCGGTTTGCGACCTCGCCGGGGTAGTTCGGCTCGAGCGGCTCGAGCGGCAACTCGGCATCGATCATCGAGATGATCTCGCGCGCCGGGACGACGTCGTCCATTCTCCAGCCGTTGCTGTGGCCGACGTCCATGTATTCGATGAACCTCAGGATGTGGCCTGTGCCCTTGAAGTAGCGCGCCATGTCCACCACGCCGGCTTCATTCAGGCCTCGCTTGACCACCGCATTGATCTTGACCGGCGCCAGGCCGGCCTGAGCCGCAGCCTCGATCCCGGCGAGCACGCGATTTACAGGGAAGCTTACGTCGTTCATGGCCATGAAGACCTCATCCTCGAGGGAATCGAGGCTGACGGTCACTCTCTTCAGCCCCGCCGCTCTCAAGCCGGCCGCCTTCTTCTCCAGAATCGATCCGTTGGTGGTGAGCGTGAGATCGAGACCTTCGATCGCAGCGAGCTTGGCGATCAGCTGCTCGATGTTGCGCCGGACGAGCGGTTCACCCCCCGTGAGGCGGATCTTCTTGACCCCGAGGCCCACGAAGATGCGAGCCAGGCGCTCGATCTCTTCGAAGGTGAGCAACTCGCGCCGTTCGAGGAATTGGTAGTCGCGTCCGAAGACCTCCTTGGGCATGCAGTAGACGCAGCGGAAGTTGCACCGATCGGTCACCGAGATCCGGAGGTCGCGAACCGCTCGCCCGAAGACATCGACAGTTGCGTTGTGGTCCCCCATATGGTGACCATTGTCCCAGAACAAAGCTAGGAGCCGACCCAGAGCAAGGCGATGCCAGGTTCCTTCCAGGAATTAACAGAAATGATGGTAATATGAGCATTGACCGGGCCGGGGTGAAGCGGGCAAAGGGGATGGCAGTGGAGCGGGACGAGGCAGACTATAGGGCCCTGGTGGAGCATGTGCCGGCGATGGTTTACCGCGCCGAGGTCGGCGGGGCGGACGAATGGCACTTCGTCAGCCCCCAAGTGGAAACCTTTCTGGGCTACTCCCCATTGGAATTCACGAGTGACCTGTGGCTCAGTCGCTTGTATCCGGAGGACCGCGACAGGGTCCTCCAGGAAGAGGACCTCGATCGGGATCGCCCCGATGGGAGCACCCACAGAATCGAATACCGCTTTAGGTCCAAGGCTGGCCGCCTCGTCTGGATCAGCGACGAATACGTCCTCATGGCCGGCTCCGACGGCCGTCGTTATTACCGGGGGGTGATGCTCGACATAACCGAGCGCAAGGAATTCGAGGCGGGGTTGGCGCTGCAGAGAGAGCATTTCCGATCGCTCGTCCAGCATGCGTCTGATGTGATTCTCGTGATCGACGCCGGAGGTCTCATCACCTACTTGAGTCCTTCGGTCGAGCGCGTCCTCGGATTCTCTCCCCATGAGCGGTTGGGCAGGTCGATGTTCGATCTCGTGCATCCAGATGATCTCGCGCTCGAGAAGGAGGCCATTGCTGATGTTCTAGAACGTTCGGGAAGCTACAGCCGAATAGAGCTGCGGGTGTGCCACAAGGACGGACGCTACCGTTGGCTCGAGGTTTCCTTGACCAACTTGCTTGAAGATCCAGGCGTTCAGGGCGTCTTCGTCAACTACCGTGACGTTTCAGAACGCAGAACACTGGAAGAGCAGCTTCGCCACAACGCACTGCACGATCCTTTGACCGGGCTTGCGAATCGCTCCCTTCTCGTCGACCGACTCGAGCATGCGATCGCGGCATCGGCTCGCCGCAATGAGCACCTGGCGGTGTTGTTCATCGACTTGGACGACTTCAAGTCTGTCAACGATCTCTTCGGGCACGCCGCAGGCGACCAGATGCTGATCGCGGCGGCCGGTCGAATCAAGCCGTGCCTGCGCTCCGAAGACACGGCTTCCCGTTTGGGTGGGGACGAATTCGTCGTATTGCTGGAAGGCGTCGAGCACGAAAGAGACGCGACCACCATCGCGAGCCGCATGTTGGAATCTCTCAACTTACCGTTCGTCCTCGGCGATCAGGAAGTATCTATCCACGCCAGCATTGGAGTTGCGGTTGCCGACGCGCCTCAGGATGCACAAAAACTGCTGAGGAATGCGGACGCCGCCATGTACAGCGCAAAGTCCCGCGGACCCGGACGCTATGAGGTTTACCGGTCTCCCGAAGGCGCCGCCGTCCGGTAGCGCACTGCCCGGCTAGGTTTACTTCTTGGAGGCCTGGAAGTAGGGGTTGGTCCCGCTCTGGTGGTCGGTGACATCGACAACGTGTGCCACGTCGGGCACGGCTTCTTTGATGGCCACCTCGATCCCCTGGCTGAGCGTCACCGTCGCCATCCCGCACCCCTGACACCCTCCGCCGAGCTTGAGGTAGGCGGTATCGTTTTCCACCGCAACCAAATCGGCGCGTCCGCCGTGAGCGGCGATAGATGGGTTTATCTGTTGTTCGAGAACCTGCGAAACGCGCTGGGCGACGTCACCGCTCAGATCGGCGGGTGGCTTCGTCCCCACGGCCGGGCTGGGGCTCGCATCTCCCAGGGGCGGGATGTTCATGATCGGGAGCTTGGGCATCGCCGGCGCCGGTTTGTTGGGGTTGTTTAGCCACAGGCCGCCACTGAAGGCGTCGCCCGAGAAGTCGATAGTGGCGCCGGTCACCTTGTCGAGGCTCGAGCCGGCAACGACAATTGAGAGATCGTCGTCGGGGATTACCACATCCTGGGGTCCAGCCTCCTCGACGGGAAGAAGGTAGATGTCGTAGGTGTACTGAGCGTTTGCCTCTCCGGTTACCTCGAGCCAGAGGGCAAGACGCTGAGCCTCCGGTTCCGATGCCCGGATCGAAAGGACCTTGTCGCGCGCCTGCGGGGTGATGCGAACGGGCGCTCTGCCGACGGCCGGCCTGTCTGCGGGCTTCCTCTGCCAAAAAGCCAATGGTTTCTTCAAGTCTGCTCGCTCCCGGCGACGATGGGTAGCCTGAGTTGTCGCTGAGTACATGATAGGGCGCATGGCGCGCGTCTTGTTGCTCCTGCCGACAGAAACCTACCGGGCGAGTGATTTCCTCGAGGCAGCCGGGGCGCTCGGAGCCGAAGTGGTGGTTGCTACCGACCGGCGGCTCGCAATATCGAGCGTGCTGGGTGATCGCGCCGTGAGCCTGAACCTGAACGAGCCCGAGGCTTCGGCACGGAAGATCGTCGAGCTGGCGCGCCGAGACCCCCTCGACGCGATCGTGCCCGTCGACGATCAGGGGGTTGTGGTAGCTGTGCTTGCGGCGAAGCGCCTGGGTC
>JALZIO010000313.1 GCA_030860245.1 Actinomycetota bacterium
CTTGATTCCAATGGAGGTCTACGAGGTATTTCGGCGCTCGGGGCACAAGCAACCCTTTGAGCATTGCGGGACCGTCACCGCGCCCGACTCCGCCATGGCCTTGCTGATGGCCAAAGAATGCTACGTGAGGCGGAAGGAGGGCCAGTACCTGTGGGTGACCCGGCGCAGCGACATCCACTCCTGGTCGGATGAGGCGTTGCTCGAACCCGCTGCCGATAAGTCTTACCGTTTCGCGCACGCATACCGCGATGTGGTTCAGAAACGCGAGCTGGCGCGTCGACGCGCCGGGCGTCTGTGACTGAGTCGCTGGTTGCCATAGTGACGGCGCTGGGCGACGACGAGCTCATACTTGGCCATCGCCATGCCGAGTGGACGGGGTTCGCCCCCCACATAGAAGAGGACGTTGCGTTTTCTTCCATCGCTCAAGACGAAATCGGGCACGCAGCCGCGTACTACTCGATCGCGTCCTCATTGACCGGACTGACCCGCGACGCGCTGGCCCTGGGGCGCAGCGCCGATGAGTATCGTCATGCCGTCCTTTGTGAACGACCGAACTCCGATTGGGCTTACACGATCACGCGTCAATGGCTCTACGACCGTGCGGATTACCTGCGCCTGGCCGCTCTCGAGGAGTCGGCGCACGACGATCTCCGACATCTGGCAACCAAGATACGCAGGGAGGAACGCTACCACCTCATCCACGCCGATATGTGGATGGAGCGGATTGCCCATGGCCCGATCGAAGGCCGCACCAAGTTGAGCCAAGCTGCAACAACCGTCCTGAGCGCCACCACAGGACTATTCGAACCGTTTGATCGCGAAGCCGAGGCCATCCGAGAGGGATGGCTCACGGTTCCCTCCGAAGAGCTCGGCCGGCGCTTTGTGAGCGAGGCCGTCGATGCACTCGACGGGCTCGGTCTCCCCGCCGAGGTGACGCCACCGGGGTGGCGCGCCGAGTTCGTGGCTTCGTCCTCAGGGGACCTGATCGCCGCCGATCGGAGCCCCGGCGAGGCGAGTGCGCCGGCCGGATTGGGAGGACGCAGCGGCCATCACTCAACTGACTTCTCCGGATTGTGGGCGGACATGACGCGTACATATCGAGCCGACCCGGAAGCGACATGGTGACCGGGGCAACGCCCGAGGTTGTCTGGGCGGCTCTCGAGACCGTCGCCGATCCGGAGATCCCGTGCGTTTCGGTGGTCGAAATGGGGATGATCGACTCCGTCGATGTCGGCCCCGGACGAGTTCAAGTCGTCGTGTTGCCGACCTTCACAGGGTGCCCGGCCATTGGCGTAATCGAGCGGGATGTCCGGAGTGCCGTGTCCTCGTTGGCCGGGGTCGAAGAGGTAGCGATAAGGATGTCCTTTGACCCCCCATGGACAACCGACCGAATCTCACCGGAGGGGCGCCGCAAGTTGAAAGACTTCGGGCTCGCTCCCCCGACCGGCGAAGGCCCCGTCCTGATAACCGAAATCGGGCTGCCATCCGAGGCGGTGTGCCCCTTCTGCGGCAGCACCGACACCAGCAACCAAAGCCTGTTCGGGCCCACGCCGTGCCGGGCCATCTATCACTGCTCAACTTGCCAAAACCCCTTTGAGCAATTCAAAGCGGTCTAGGGCATCGGGGCGGCATTTGGCCGGGCCGGTGCGGCCGTTCGGTCAGGGAGTTCGGCCGGGCAAAGGCCGTTCCTCTATGACTCGCAGGAACGCATCCACAACCTTGGGATCCAACTGAGAGCCCGCTGCCGCTCGCAGACGATCACAAGCCTCCCCAATTGTCATGCGTGCGCGGTAGGGGCGATCCGTGGTCATCGCATGGAAGCTGTCGCACACAAAGATGATGCGTGACTCGATGGGCACATCGTCGCCGGCCAGCCGGTCCGGATAACCCATGCCGTCATAACGCTCATGGCAGTGCTTAACGATGACGCGCACCGAACCGAGGCGCTCAACAGGGCTGAGTATTCTCTCACCGATCTCAGGATGCTTGTGAATGATCAGCCGCTCGGGTTCTGAGAGCGGGCCCGGCTTGGACAAGATAGACGACGGCACACCGATCTTGCCGATATCGTGAAACAACGCCCCCAGCTCGAGATTCTTCAGGGCCTCATCCGCCAGCCCCAGCTCTTCACCAACCTCCAATGCGATGTTTGCGATCGAGCGGGCATGTGAGGACGTATGGGCATCCTTGGCCTCGAGTGCGTTTGCCAGCGCCTCGACCGTCGAACGAAAAGACTCCTCGATTCCCTGCAAGCCCAGCTCTTTGGCTATTGCAATCTGGGCTTGGTAGGCAATGCTTGCCAACAGTCGAAGCTTCTGCTCCGAGAACTCGAAGCCCTTGTTGTTGGGCGCCACCGCTATCACGCACCCCAGCCGTCCCCGTTCCAGCTTCAAAGGCGCCAGCGCGACCAGGCAACCGCCCGGCCACAGCCCCGGCTTCCCCAATTGTGCGTAGTCCTCCGGGTGCATGATGTACGGTCCCTCGCCGACCAAGAGTTTCTGCATGAGGTCACGACCTGCCCGGGTGCCGGGGGTCAGCTCGCCGGCCGCGTACCCCCATACCGCCTGAGCCACGGCGTCCCCCGTGGCCGGGTCCTCGAGCCACAGTGACGCCTTCGGGCATTCGAGGATTCCAGCCGTGTGTTCCACGGTGTGAGCGAGAGCATCATCCAGTGATTCGCTCGTAGACATGGCAAAGCTGAACCGGAGCAGAGCTCTCGCTCTCTCGGCGCTTGCAGCCTGCTGCTGAAGGAGATGCAGTTTTTCGATGGCCAGGGAGACCTGCTGCGCGACGCCCGCAAGAAGACGAAGCCTTTCCTGGGTGAAGTGCCACCCAGGGTCGGCCGGATGCCTTACCACCAGCCAGCCGGCCAGAGGTTGGGATGGCAGTTGCAACGCCGCAACAACAATGGGCGCCGCCGATGCAGCAGGGCCACCCGAGGCCCCGTCCGCAATCCTCATGGGCCTCGGCCTCCCGGCGGGTGGCTGAAGCGTCGCAGGTTCCGACATTACGTCGATCTCCTGACCTTGGAACAGCTGCAGAGCAGAGGCTTTGTCAAGCCGTACGTTGATCTCCGCCTCGAGCCCTACATCGCCCTCGTAGCCGTGGTGAGCCTCAACGTAGTAGTCACACGTGTTCTCATCGAGCAGCCACAATGAGCTCTGTTGGGCCCCTAGGAGCTTTGCGGCCATGCGGACTGCATTCCCACCGATGCCATCCAGACCCGGCGCCATGAGCATCGATTGCGCGAACTCGAGCAATGCTTTGGCATGACCGGCCTCACGACGTTGCATCTCGTACAACTGGGCGTTCTCGATCGCCACGGAGGCATGTCCGGCAAGCACCTCCAGCAGTCGCACATCGTCTCCGTCGAGTGCACCGATACGCAGCTTCGTTACAACGATCACGCCGACGACCCGAGGCCCGTACCGTAGCGGGACTGCTACAACTGATTGTGGCACTTGATCGATTTCGGTTACCGGGCATGCAAAATCGCATTCCTTAGAATTCGGGATCAGGAGCGGTCGGGCATTCAAAGCCGCCGACCCTGTGATTCCTTCCCCTACCCTGTGGGTCAGCTCCTCGAGCCCCTGATCTCCGGACTCATGGTTGGCTGCGACGGCGACGCACTCATCTCCTTCGACAACATAGACCCTGCAGACGTCGTAATCGATAAAGGTGCGAAGCTCGTTGACTATGGTGGTGCCGATCTGGTGGACATCGTTCAAGCGATTCAGCTTGCCTGCGAGGCTCTGCAACATCTTCATGTGAGCCAGAGAACGCACATCCCTGTCCTCGTGTTCAGCACCACTCGGGCGCCGGGAAGAATCCTTGCCAAACACAACTGTCCTGTTCTTGCCCTCGGCCTTGGCAACCATCATGGCGGTTTCGGCAAACGCCACGAGCTCCTTCGGGTTGGCCGCCTCGTCGGGTCCCTGAGCTATACCGACGGACAGGGTGATCCGATCTGCCGGATCGAAGGCTGAGACCGAAAGCTGCTGTGTCAGACGCGCAACGAAGCCGAGGGCGTCGGCGACTCTACAAGACGGCATGATCACGGCGAACTCCTCGCCCCCGATGCGGCACACGACATCGGAACCCCGCACTGCAGCCGCCACCATGTCGGCCAGGGCGATAAGGATCTGATCACCGACCGAATGCCCGTGGATGTCATTCACACTCTTGAAATCATCGATGTCGAACATCAAGACCACCAATGAATCCCGCACCCTGGTAGCCCGAGTCAACTCCGAGCGCACCCTCTCGTGGAAGAAGCGGTGATTATAGAGACCTGTGAGTGAATCGGTCTGGGCTTGGTGTTCAAGTGATGCGCGCGCCTGGGCATTGTCCAGTGCCAGCGCCGCAGCATCACCAAAGCGCTTCGCCAGTTCAAACTCCTCAAGCGAAAAAACGTTGCCGGCGCCTATTCGATAGATATTCAGCGCCCCTTTCACCGAGTTCCTCGTGATGAGCGGCACTGTAATGAATGCCTCATGAGCGTCCTCGGGCGTGCCGGGAATTGGAATAGCTCGCGAGTCGTGGGCGGAGTCATTGACCAGGGCAGCCTCACCATGCTCGACCGCCCACCCGGTAATACCCTCGCCGAAGGGGATGCCGGCTTCTTTGAGGATGTGCTCGATGTGAGGATCGCGCGCCGTTACCGCATTGAGGACTCGTTTTCTCTCATCGGCCTCGTAGATCGTGAGTGTGTCGTGGGGGATGAGCTCGGCCAGGGTGTCGGCTATGCGCTCGAGGACCAGGTCGATCCGTTGTTCGGAGAGCACATCGTGGAAAACGTCGGCCAGGCGCCGGTAGGACTCGACGGTGGGGTTCACCGGCTTCTGCCGGGGGCCAGCTTCGTCGGAGGCAGCCGGCCGGGATACTGGGGTCTGCACAAGCTTCTCGGCCCTCAATAGTTCACCCCGTGGTCGTCCACATCTCTCCTCCCTTGAACTCGACAACACCGGGCTTGTACTTGAGCGATGCAGCCCGTCGGGTAAGAGCCGGAGGGCACACCCGGCCCGCCACAAACCAATCCCGATACCCAGCCAAACCCAAACCAACCCTCGTTAATTTTCAATTCATGCCGTAGGCCTTGTGGATAGCGAACTCGTAGACCAAGCGCTCCTCGGCTGCCATGGCGCGCCTGTATTCGTCCAGGTCTTCCGGCTCGCCGGCGAGAACACGATAAAGCGCTAGGTTCTGATCCACGGCCTCGGGCCCGTCCAGAACCGTTACGGTCGTCTCCAGCCCAAGCCAGGCCCACGGGTTGTCTTCGGACAAAACGCAAAGGGTCGCCCTCGGGTCTCTCCTGACATGGGCGGTGCGCACCCTCTTCCGGGTGCCGGAGCTCCACAATCTCCCCTCGACGAGGCCGATCCCAATCCGGGCGACGTGAGGCGCGCCGTCCTTCTTCAGGGTGGTCATGATGGCCCCATGATTGGCTTCCAGAAACGCTCGTACCCGGTCCTCCACCATGTCCTCCTTTCCTCTTAGTGTTCTGCACTGGCGGTACCGAAGACTCTAATCAGGGAGGTTCTCACGTGGCGATCACGGTGACCGAAGAGGCAGTGCAGGTGCTCACACGCTCGCTGGAGCTGGGGGGCATCGACCCGGTCAGCGGAGGTGTGCGGCTGCGAGGGGCGCGAGGGCTCGGCGGAGGCATGGATATCCAAGTCGAGCTCGCCGAGGGTCCCCTCGAGGGTGAGGCGGTGGTGCAAGAAGGTGGGATCCGGCTCTTCGTCGACCCGGAGATCGAGCGGGCCATGCCCAACTCGGTAGTCGCCGTGGAGCCGCAGCACGAAATCATCGTTGTGCGACCGGAGCCCTAGCCAAGTTGGGTGACAGGGTGGACCTGCGCATTCACCACCCACTCAGCGGAATTAGCGGATGTGCGTCAGGGCCGAGGCGTAGGTGCCGAGTACCCGGGTGAAGGTGGCGTGCTCGCTCAGCTCCGAAAGAGCCTCGAGCATCGCAGGAGCGTCCGCTGGCGCCTCGACGTCCGCATAGAGCACATACTCCCAGGGGCGCCCGGCGCGCGGGCGCGACTCGAGCTTGCGGAGGCTGAGGTGGCGCTCGGCGAAGGCGCCGAGACAACGATAGAGCGAGCCCGCTACGTGACCCACACCGAACACCAGAGACGACTTATTGGGCTCGCTCAGGGGGTCTGGGTGGCGCGAGAGCGCGCCGAATCGCGTGTAGTTGTCCGGGTAGGTCTGGATGCGCTCCTGGAGGACCGTCAAACCGTAGAGCTCCGCTGCACGCGCCGATGCGATGGCACCGGTGAGCTCGAGCTTGTCGTCGACGATCCGTTTGCCTGCCCCGGCGGTGTCGTATTCGGCCCGAATCTTGACATCCAGCGCATTGAGGAACTCCTCGCATTGGGTGATCGCCTGCGGGTGCGAGATGACCTCTGCCAGATCGTCGATCGAGGTGCCCGGCAATGCAATCAGGCAGTGGTCGACCCGCACAACGGTTTCGCCAACGAGGTGCAACCCGTGGCGGAGGAAGAGGTCGTAGGTCTCATTGATGCTCCCCGCCTGTGAGTTGTCGATCGGGACGAGCCCGAAGTCGATCCGGCCCACTTCGACCGCCTCGAACACCTTGCGGATGGACGACAGGGGGCGCAGCTCGGCAGCCGGGAACAGGGACTGCGCACCCTCTTCCGAGTACGCGCCGGGTTCCCCTTGATAGGCAACCAGCCGCTGATCCATCCACCCAACCTAGGCGGAGCGTTTTTCTTGAGAACGGCCGTGCATGATGCCCATGACAAGGGTGGAGCACAACGCTTCGAAGGAGGCGTCGACCACGTTGCCCCCCACGCAGCCTGCGTCCCACCTTCGTTCGCCGTCGGAGGCCTGAATCAAGACGCGCACCTGAGCTCCCGTCCCCTGCCCTGCGTCGACGACCGAAACCTGATAGTCCGAGAGGCGAACTCCTTGGAGCTCCGGAAACGAGGATTCGAGGCACTCCCTGAGGGCCAGGTCGAGGGCATGCACCGGCCCGATTCCCATCGCCGAGCGACGGACGCAGTTGTTGCCGATTCGGACCTCGACCATGGCCTGAACGCGCGTCGCTTTGGCGTGCGTCCTCTCGCTTACAACCTTGTAGCTGCAAACGTCGAAGTAGGGACTCTTAGTCATCATGTGGTGGCCGGCTCCTGACTGAGGGCGTCGAGCAACATTTGTGCCGCCGTGATCGCGGCCCGTGGATCTGCGATTCCCCGTCCTGCAATGTCGGGGGCGGTGCCATGGACGGGCTCGAACAACCCCAGGCACCTGGTCGGCCGCGTGGTGGGATCGGGATGGAGGTTGGCGCTGGCGGCCCGTCCGAGCCCTCCCCCCAGACCTGCGGCCAGGTCCGAGAGCAGATCGCCGAACAGGTTGTCGGTCACGATGACGTCGAATCTGCCCGGTTGCGTGACGAGATGATAGGCGGCTGCATCTGCGTGCTCGTAGTCGACGGGCACTTCGGGGAAGCCGGCCGCCAACTCATCGGTGATCTCTCGCCACAGCGCCCCTGCGTAGATCAGGACGTTGGACTTGTGTACGAGGGTCAGCCGTCCCGAGCGCGCCCGCGCCGCCTCGAAGGCGTACCGAAGGCACCGCTCCACAGAACGCCTCGTGTTGACGTTGACCTCGATGGCGCAATCACCGTTCCTTTCCCCTTCGCCCGAATAGGGGCCCTCGGTGTTTTCCCGGACGAAAACAAGCCCCAGTTCGGGGAAAGGTCTAAGGTTTACGTACAGGTCGAGCTCCTGGCGGAGCCTTATCACGATCCCCCGTTCGAGGATGCCGTCGGGCACCCGTGGGTCTCCCACAGCCCCCATCAGCAGCGCATCGGACCCTGCAATGACCCCCATGTCCGCCTCGGAGAGCAGCTCTCCGGTGGCGAGGTAGCGCTCCGCGCCGGCTTCGATCGTCACCAAATCGTGGCCCTCCCCGAGCACGGGAAGAGCCGCCGCGATCACCTCGGGCCCTATCCCGTCACCGGGGAGAACCGCAACGCGTCCCCTCATGGGGAGGAAGGGGACACGGAAGGGTG
>JALZIO010000030.1 GCA_030860245.1 Actinomycetota bacterium
CTTGATCTCCTCCATGAGGTGGTCGATCTGTCCACGCGTAGGCCGGATCTCGACCTTTGGATCAATCAACCCGGTCGGGCGCACCAACTGCTCGACCGGCCGCCCCGACATACGCAGCTCGAATGGCCCCGGGGTGGCGCTCATCATCACCATCTGGTTGACCTTGTCCATGAACTCGTCGAAGCGCAGAGGGCGGTTGTCCAGCGCGCTCGGGAGCCTGAAGCCGTGCTCCACGAGCGTGCGTTTGCGGCTCATGTCGCCCTCGTACATTCCGTTCAGCTGCGGTATTCCGACATGGGACTCGTCCACCACCACGAGGTAGTCGTCGGGGAAGTAGTCGAGCAGCGTGTTGGGCCGCGAGCCGGCGGCGCGCCCCTCGAGGTGGCGGGAGTAGTTCTCGATGCCCGAGCAGAAGCCGATCTCGCGCATCATCTCGAGGTCATATTGCGTGCGCATGCGCAGACGCTGTGCCTCGAGCAGCTTGTTGCTCTGCTCGAGCTCCTCGAGGCGGCCCGCGAGCTCTGTCTCGATGCCGTTGATGGCGTGCTCCAAACGCTCTTTCGAGACGACGTAGTGCGACGCTGGATAGATCGTGACGTGATCGAGCTCACGGATGATCTCGCCGGTGAGGGTATCGAGCTCGATGATCCGGTCGACCTCGTCTCCGAATAGCTCGATGCGTATGGCCTTCTCCTCGTAGGCGGGGAAGACCTCGATGGTGTCACCGCGCACTCTGAACTTGCCGCGGATGAAGTTCACGTCATTGCGCTCGTATTGGATCTCGACGAACTTCTGGACGATGAAGTCGCGATCTGCGGTTCCACCGCGCGCAACGCTTACGACCTGATTCAGGTACTGCTCGGGTGAACCAAGCCCGAAGATGGCCGAGACACTGGCCACGATCAGTACGTCATCCCGCTGCAACAGCGCGCTCGTAGCCGAGTGGCGCAGCCGTTCGATCTCGTCGTTGATCGACGAGTCCTTCTCGATGTAGGTATCGGACGACGGAACGTACGCCTCCGGCTGGTAGTAGTCGTAGTAGGACACGAAGTACTCGACCGCGTTGCTCGGAAAGAACTGCTTGAACTCGTTGCAGAGCTGCGCCGCAAGCGACTTGTTCGGCACGAGCACCAGCGTGGGCCGTTGAATCTGCTCGAGCGCCCAGGCGACAGTTGCCGTCTTACCCGTCCCGGTTGCCCCGAGCAGGGTCACAAACCGGTCGCCCCGCTGGACTCGCTCGACGATCTGGGCGATGGCGTCCGGCTGGTCACCGGCGGGTTCGAACTCCGCTTCCAGTTTGAACGGGGGCATTCGCCGAGTCTAGCCGGGGGGTGTGTCACTCTCCCTCGGGGCGACCATCAGAGGGAGGCCACCATCTCGGGCAGCTCCCGCAGCGACGCAATCGCCGGGCCGATCGGATCGGGGTAGCGCCCGACCCTGTCGAGCAACACCGTGTGCATGCCCGCTCGGCGCGCCGGGATGACGTCGAGCGACTCCGAGTCGCCCACGTGCACCGCATTCCCCGCGGCCACGCCGCCGCGCTCCAGCGCCAGGCGATAGATGCCCGGGTCGGGCTTCTCAACGCCTTCGACCCCCGAGATGACCGTCACCTCGAAAATGTGACCGACCTCGAGCTCCACCAGCATCTCCTGAAGCCAGGTCTCGAAGTTCGATATGAGCCCCAGCCGGAGCCCGGCGCCGAGCAGCCTGTCCAGAGCCTCCAGGACATCGTCGAACAGCCGGTAGGAGGCGCTGCTCGAGAAAGTGGCGAACAGGGTGTCGGCAAGGGTGGTGTCGTGGATGTCGAGCTCCGCGAGAAACCGGCGATAGAGGTAGGTCCAGAAGTTTCGCGATTCGGTTGCCGAGACGCTCGTGCCCAGGGCCGGGGGGCCGGCGCCGGCTTCATGAGCCAGGTCGATCAGATGGGGGGCCAGCTTCTCCCTGACGACCGACACCTCACCCGGAGTCACGTCCCGTCCATCCTCCCGGCAGATACGGGCGAACAGTTCGGCGAACGAAGGGTAGGGACGCAGGATGGTTTCGCCCGCGTCGAGAAACACCATCTCGATCACGGCTGCGGAAGCGCCCGGAGGTGGTCCCAAAGCCGCTGGGCCTCGGCCTCGAGCTTCTCGATGCTCCAGTCGTTGCACACGACGAAGTCCGCTTTGGCCACAGCCTCGGACGAGTCCGCCTGGGCGTCGATGCGCGCCTGCACTTCTTCTTGTGACATGTTCCGGTCGCGCATGAGCCGCTCGAACCTTATGTCCGACTCCGCGATTACGACTATGACCTTCCCTACCGCATCGGCCAGCCCGATCTCGTTGAGCAACGCCGCGTCGATGATGACGATCGAGTCCGTCCCCTCCAACGATTCCAGGACATCGGCGATCCGGGACAGGATGACCGGGTGGACGACCTCGTTGAGCACGGCAAGCTTGCGGGAATCGCCGAAGACCGTCTCCGCCAAGCGTCGCCTATCTATGTCCATCGTCCCGGGGATGAGGATCTCCTGGCCGAACTGACCCACCACTGCGTGCCACGCATGCTGTCCCGGCTCGAGCGCCATACGCCCGAGCTCGTCTGCATCGACGAGGTGCGCGCCGCGCTGCTCGAGCAGAGCGCCAAGGGTCGACTTACCCGACCCGATACCCCCCGTTAGACCGACTACCAGCATCCAGACGCGCTCTAGATCAGGTCTGACCGCGCTCGCGCCTCAGGTCCTCCATGATCGACTCGATCGATTCGGCGTCCCCGGAGTCCGTTGGCTCGAGCGGCTGTTGGCCGGCGCCCGGGCCCACCTCAGCTTCATCTCCTTCGGCCGCCGGGGTGGGATCGAGGTCGGAGGCGACGTCGTCCACGGTCACTCCCGGCTCGGCGCCGGCGTCGGGCTCCTCTCGCAACAGGCGGGTATCGAGATTGTCGGTGTCGCGTTCGGCCGCGGTCAGATGCTCGCGACCCTCTGGCGAGTGGTCCGGCGCCAGGCTGGCGGTCTGCTCCGCCTCCTCACGCTCCTCCGGTGGGGCGGCCAGTCCTGCCACCTCGGCGTCGCCGATTGTTTCCGGCGCGCTGGGCCCGGCCAGCTCGGGCATCGCCTCCGCGGCCGATCCCAACTCTGCTTCGCTCTCGGGGCGCTCGATGGTGTCCTCGGTCGCCTGGCCCACGTTCTCCGATGCGGCTCTGGCCTCGACCTCCACGCCGGTGTCTTCCAGCTCCATGTCGTCACCCTCGTCCAGGGGCGTCGCCACGTCCGGGGACGGCTCATCCACCGGCGGCGCCTCCTCCCTCAACGCCTGTTTGCGGGAGAGGCTGATTCGCCGCCGGTCGAGGTCGATGTCGATGATTTTTATGGGGATGCGGTCCTGAACACCGACCTCGTCTTCGGCCCTCTCGACGTGATGTTCGGCGAGCTCGGAGATGTGGACCAGACCTTCGATTGCCTCGTCAACCTCCACGAACGCCCCGAAGGGCACGAGCTTGGTGACGCGACCCTCGATGACGTCGCCGACGGAATGCGCCCGGGCGAACTGCAGCCACGGATCCTCCTGCGTCGCCTTCAGGCTCAGGGAGACTCGCTCCCGCTCCAGGTCGACGTCCAGCACCTGAACCTGGACGTCCGCGCCGACATCGACCACTTCGCTGGGATGATCGACGTGTTTCCACGAGAGCTCCGAAACATGCACAAGGCCGTCCACCCCGCCGAGATCGACGAACGCGCCGAAGTTCACGATCGACGACACGGTGCCGGTCCGAACCTCGCCCTTTGCGAGCGAGGTGAGGAAGTCCTGGCGCTGCTCCGCCTGGGACTCCTCGAGGAACTTGCGGCGCGACAGGACCACGTTGTTGCGGTTCTTGTCGAGCTCGATGATGCGACACTCGAGCTCGGTGCCCACGTAGGGCTGGAGGTCCCGGACGCGGCGCATCTCCACGAGCGACGCCGGCAGGAACCCGCGCAGGCCCACATCCAGGATCAGCCCACCCTTGACAACCTCGATCACGGGACCGGTGACCGTCCCGTCCACCGACTTGATCTCCTCTATCCGGCCCCATGCCCGCTCGTACTGGGCGCGCTTCTTGGACAGAATGAGGCGCCCGTCCTTGTCCTCTTTCTGCAGCACCAGCGTCTCAACCGTCTCGCCCACCGACACGACCTCGGACGGATCGACGTCGTTACGGATGGACAGCTCGCGAGCGGGGATAACGCCTTCCGACTTGTAGCCGATGTCCACCAGCGTTTCGTCCTTGTCCAGCTTGACGATCGTGCCGGTCACGAGGTCGCCCTCCTCGAAGGGCTTGATCGTCGCCTCGATGGCGGCGATGAGCTCCTCCTCGGTGGCGTAGACGTCGTTCTCGACGATGACGCCGCCGGCGAAGGTCTCGCCAGAGGTTGAAGGCGCCGTGCGCGTGATCAGCCCACCCTGCCCGGCGGGGAGAGTTTGCTCTTGCTCCGGCGCCGCCGGTGGCGCCGGGGAGGCCGGGGCCTCGGTCGTGTCTTGGGTCATATGAATAGTGTTCCTCCTCGCGAAGATTCGCCCCCTGGGGGCCGGAAAAGTATACGGGGGCCGGCGGGGACGTCGGACGCTGGTTCGCCGGACGGTTTGAAGCCGCCGAGCGAGCCGCCGTCGAGGCCATTCACAATAGGGCATTTGCGGCGTCAACGCCTGTGGCCGCCGTGGGGGCATTGGTGGCCGCCGGCGAAGGTCACCGATCACGAGAAAGAGGAAGAGCAAGGGGCCCCTCGAAGGGGGCCCCTTGGTGGAATGGAGAGACCTGAACCCTATCTGTGCAGCTGTCCTCGGATAGCTCCGTCGGGGTACCTGGCGTTGTGGATGTTCACGTAGTAGCGACCGGGATGCTCCTTGATGTCGCGGATCTCGCCTCTGGCCACGCCGCCGACACAGCCCTTCACCGCCGTGAAGCTGCCGGGCAGCGGCTCCGAAGCGGTGAACAGCTCGACGACGACGTCGCCGGCCTCGTCTCTGGGCGCCTCGTGGATGTGGGCCGCCACGGGGCCTCCGATGCGATGGAACGACAGCTTGTAGCAAACCTTCCTGTCCTTCGCGTTGAGCTTGATCGTCGCACTGCCGGCCCCGTTCGGGTCACCCGGGCCGGGAACTTCCTTGGCGCCGGTAAGCCTTGCTTCCCTGTGAGCGACCGCGGCGGAGGCGTCAACCGCCCCCAGCACCAACATCGAAGCTATCAAGCCGGCGGAACAGACGACTGCCAGGGCCTTCTTGCTCATGGATCAACCTCCCATAGGCGGCGACGACACGGAACCGACTCCCACCATACGTATCCCAGCCCATCAAAGGATTGCTCAGAGCCACAACAAGGGTCCCATCCGCTGGAGTTTGGCTGGGTCGGTCCGCGCCCATCGCAGCAGTCCTGCTATCCGTGCCCGGTGCGGCGCTCGCCCAAGAGACGGAAAGCTATTACTACGCACATTCCGGTCCTGGAGTCACGCTTCGCGTGATCAACTCCACCGGCAGCGTCCCAATCGGGACGCCCATCGCGACCTGGGATAGCGCCAAGTCGGTGTCCCTCGACGTCTCGGCCGGCTCGCACGGCTCCCGGTTCCGCCGGGCCTGTCCGATGCCGAGCGACCATGAGATTCGGATCTGCGCCTATCCGTACCGCTTCGGGGGCGACGGGCGGACGATTCTCCTCACCGAGGGCGACCCGGCTAGCACACCGCGAGCCGAGGCTCGGGTGACGCCTTGTGTACCCTAGCCTTTGGCCTCGGCCCAGTTTGGGCCCCACGAGGCGTCGACCCCCAGGGGCGCCTTCATCTCGGCGACCTCGACCATGGCGGCAACCACGATGGCCTCGGCGCGCTCCTTTTCGTTCTCGGGAACCTCGAACACGAGCTCATCGTGGACCGTGAGGATCATCTCGGTCCCGAGCCCCTCCGCCCTCAGGTCACGGTCCACGCGGATCATCGCGAGCTTCATGATGTCGGCCGCCGATCCCTGGATCGGGGCATTGAGCGCCTGGCGCTCTCCGATCGAGCGCACCCGGGGGTTGCCGCTGCCGAGCTCGGGCAGATAACGGCGCCGCCCGAACATCGTGGTGGTGAATCCGTCCGCGTACGCCTGGGTCACCACCCGGTCGAGGAACTTGGCCACTCCCCCGAATTGCTCGAGGTAGGCGTCCATGATCTCCTGCGCCTCGGGCACCGGCACGTTGAGCCGCTCCGCCAGGCCCGGCGCGCCCATGCCGTAGGCGAGCCCGTAGTTGACCATCTTGGCCACCACGCGATGCTTCGTCTCGAGGCTCTCGACGGGCAGGCGATAGATGCGCGCCGCGGTTGCCGCGTGGACGTCTTCGTCGTTGGCGAACACCGCTGTGAGCACCGGATCACCCGAGAGATGCGCCATCACCCGAAGCTCGATCTGCGAATAGTCCACCGACAGCAGCAGGCTCCCGGGCGGCGCGATGAAGGCCCGCCTGATCTGACGTCCGATATCGGTCCGGATGGGGATGTTCATGAGGTTCGGGTTGGTGCTCGAGAGCCGTCCGGTGGCGGCAATGGTCTGGTCGTAGGTGGTGTGGACCCGCCCATCCCCGGCGTCGACCAGCGGCGGCAGCGCGTCGACATAGGTGTTCTTCAACTTGGCCAGCTCACGGTGCTCGAGCAGGCTCCGGACGAAGGGATGTTGATCCACGAGCTGTGCGAGCGCCCGGGCGTCGGTCGAAAGACCCGTCTTGGTTCGCCGGGTGGTCTTCAGCCCGAGCTTGTCGTAGAGGAGGACCCGCAGCTGGGAGGGCGAGCCCAGGTTGATCCGTTCCCCGGCTGCTTCGTAGCACTCCGCCTCGAGCTCGGCGACGCGCTTGTCCAGGCCGCGCGCCATCTCGGCGAGATAATCGAGGTCGATCCCGACCCCCACCTGCTCCATCCGGGCCAATACGGGGACGAGAGGATGCTCGATGCCCCGGTAAAGGTCCGCCATCTCGAGGCGCCCGAGCTCCGGCTCGACCGCCTGCGCCATCTCGGCGAC